>CAZIWG010000001.1:0-15562 GCA_964542925.1 uncultured Granulosicoccaceae bacterium
CCCAGCAACCAACGTTTACCCAGCAACCAGCGTTTACCCAGCAACCAACGTTTACCCAGCAACCAGCGTTTACCCAGCAACCAACGTTTACTCCGCAGTAAACATTTACTCCACAGATCAAAATATTTATACCCGCCGGTGGCACTTAATTAAAACTGTAGGCATTACAGAGTCATTACTCTTTGATGAATTTTCTGATATATATGAACCATCAAAAATTTTAATTTACGCAGTAAAGACTTTAAACTATTGATTCTTAATAAATTGCACGATAGTATGGCCATAACTAATTATAAATAAAGAAAAAAATAGAGAACGGGAGCTCGGGGAAATGCTCAGAACACTCACCATCTGCACAATGGCGGTGCTACTTGGCCTGTCACAAATAAGCATCTCATTCGCTGCTGACAAAAAAGCCACCGTTAACCCTGCTAACGATGTTCGGTTCCAACGCCCTTTCATTGTGGGCATTGTCGCTTTCAACAAAGGTGACTACCCCAAAGCCATTAAAAAATTCCAGCGCGCATTAAAAGTGGCACCTAACAATAAAAGCGCCCTCACCTACTTAATGTTTGCAGGCTTTAGAGCTGAAAATGGTAAGGTGACAGCTCAAGCAGGTGATAAACTCATTGCCAATGGTGATGACTCGAGTCGCACCTTATTTATTACAGCTAAAGGTCATCGTTTAGCTAAAAATGAAAATCTTGCACGCGAATACTTTAGTCGTATCGCTGACCGACCAGATGACCCTTACCAAACATCTGCAGAACTTGCACTGGCTGAAACCGGTTTAAGCTACCGACCTAAAGGTCTCAACGGTTCATTGATTGCTGCCTATGAGCGTGACACTAATCTATCTTCGGCACCTAGTGATTCAGCAAACGTTAACGCATCAAATATTAAAGATTTTCGTTGGGCAGTAACCGCCTCGGCACAATACAATCATCGAATCGGCGAACGTTTTTATGTCGGCGTCACTGGCTTATTACTTGATCAATTTTACAAAAAAAGCGTTTCACATAACTTTGAAGTGGATCTTGCTCGTTTAGGTTTTCAAGGTGGCATAGTCGGTTATGGTTGGGATGCTAAATTAGCACTCGAACGTGAATTAATTGGTTTTGGGCATGATGAATTCATTATTACTAATCGCGCCATTCTGACTTATAACCAAAAGATCACAAAGAATTATCGTATTTCATTAGTTGGCCGCATCGCCGATGACACCTTTCCACAAAATGGTTTGCAAGACGCAGAAAAAATTGATTTTGAATTTAATAACCGTGTCTTGCTACCCTTCATTGCACAAGGCGCATCTGTTTCGCTTGATTACCGGAAACGTGAAAATAATACCGATGATACCAGCACCTTTTCTTACGAATCAGATCAGTACCGAGCTAGCTTTTTCAGTCCATTACCTTGGTATTCAACATACGTAGATATTTCATATCGTAAAGAAGATCGCGATTACAATGAACCAAACCCAACCGATCGCAGTGATAAATACCGTGAGACCTCTTTTAAAATCGGTAAAGTTTGGAACCGTAGTTTCAGAAATGAAATCTACTATCGTTATTATGATGCCGATTCATCTCTTGCCAATTTTGTTTACAATCAAGAAACGACTGGTATTAACTTGATTTATTCTTTCTAAACACTGACGATGCTCGGTGTATGCTGAAATCAGTCACTAAAAGCCCCATTGTACTCGTCAGTACATTAATACTGGTTATTTACCTTAGCTTATATATTTTTACAGAAACCTGGGTATACCGAAGCCTACCGTATCAAGCCGAAGTCGGCACGATTGATTTTAATCAATCCATGCGCAATGCCTTTGCAACCATCTTAAAACCAGATAGTTATTATCAAACGGCATTGATGGCACTTCGTGATGATGAACCTCACCCTGACGTAGTGCTTGTGAATCTTGATGCCGACTTAATTGCTGAACAAAACACCTGGCCTTTAGCACGTAAAGTCCACGCCGATGTATTTAGAACTCTTGCCGCCATGCAACCACGCGCCGTGCTCATCGACATGATTTTTGAATGGCCACAAGCTCCGTGGGTACTTGAGTCGCTTGGGAAACATATAGGGGACATGTCACAACAAACCTACCTAAAATTAGTGCGCGAACTAAATTTTGACGGCCAACTAAAACGTTCTTTATCAAAATTAGATTACACACTTATTTATATATTGGCACGTAAAAATGAATTCGCTAACGAGCGTCAACGAAATGAATATGCTGCAAATATGTCTCGCTTAGCGGTACAAAGTAAATTTAATGTTATCGGTAATGGTGAGCTTGAGGTTTTCCCTTATCAACGCATTCATGGCATACGCACATCGATTCTACCATTACAGATTCGAGCCAAAGGTCAAGGCTTTGCATGGGTCAACAATGATCGCTATGGTACCATTGGTTCTGCTCCTTTGTTTCACCGTTTACAAACCTCTGGAGATAAACCCAAAAGTTATTATTTAATGAATGCCATTGCCGAAGCTGTAAGGATTTATGCCAAAGAAAAAGCATATAATTTAACGCTCAATGATGGAAAGGTTGAAAAATTAAGTGTTGGCAAATACGAGGTTTACACTGACCCTGCCGGTGAAATACAGATTAACTATTATAACCGTCAATATAAATCAAAAATCCCTTTAATACGCGCCCACGATTTAGTTAATGGAAAAGTTGACCCGGCCATGATCAAAGACAAACTGGTTGTTTTTGGTTCTGATTCAAATTTACTGCACGACTACCACATAACCCCTGTTGGTAAAATCTGGGGGACTGAATTAGTTGCGTATGGTGTCTCTAATTTTTTAAATGGCGATAACTTTTATAAGCCATTATGGGCAGCATGGGTTGAAATTCCCTTACTCATTATTTTATTTCTTATCGTCATGTTTAGTTCAGCAAAGTTAAAACCTGTTCAATCACTTTTCGTGGTACTTGGACTCGCTGCACTATTATTTGTTTATGTTGGCACTTTCTTCGTTCAAGCGGGAATGACCTTCAGCATTATTATTCCGGTTAGTTTTATTATTGTTCTTTATGCTCAATCAACAACCATGCGTTTTGTGATTGATGAACGTCAAAAACGTTTATACAAAAATGCGCTCGGCTTGTATTTATCACCACAACTTACCGAACAAGTATCTGAAAATCCTGCTCTACTGAGCCTTGATGGTGCAGAAGAAAATTTAACGGTATTATTTTCTGATATCCGTAGCTTCACTACTATTTCAGAAAGTATGGAAGCAGAAGCATTAACGACTTTCTTGCATGAATACTTCTCACCCATGACGGACATTGTTTTTGATACTGACGGCACTTTAGACAAATACATTGGTGATGCCATTATGGCTTTCTGGGGTGCTCCACTTCCGCAGCAAGATCATGCTATTCGCGCTACGGAAGCTGCACTGTTAATGCTAGAGAAACTAGATGAGCTTCGTGAAGGTTGGTTAGCAAAAGGACTGCCTTCTATCCAAATTGGCATAGGTCTAAATAGTGGCCCAATGCGTGTTGGTAACATGGGCTCTGATCGCCGACTCAGTTATACCGTTATGGGCGATAACGTTAACCTTGGTGCACGTCTTGAGGGGCTAACAAAATATTACGGTGTTCGACTGATTGTTTCTGAGAACACGTGGGTAACGCTTAACGATCAATTTTATGGCCGCGAGCTCGACCGAGTCGTCGTAAAAGGTAAAGATCTGGCTGTGCCTATTCATGAAGTTTTGGGTCGAGGTGAACCAACTGGACAACTCGCGACCGACCTTGCCAATTGGAAGCAGGCATTAGCCGATTACCGTGATCGCAATTGGGATAGCGCTGAGCCCGTTTTCCAATATTGGTATGAAAATTATAATAAGAACCTTACGGCTGATATGTATTTGAAACTCATAGCAGACTTCCGAATCACCCCACCTGATGACAACTGGAAGGCTGTCAGTGTTATGATGACGAAATAACAGATTCACACCTCAAATCTGCTATGATCCTGCCTCATTAGTATAAATAGACGGACAGTAAATAATGGGTAAATCACTCTTCACGATGCTTTTTCTTGGCGTTATCATCGTCGTTTCTGTGGTTGGCTATGTCTTATACCAAAACGGTAGAGTCAGTCGTGCTGACCTAGACAATTTAAGTGCCACTGTGTTTCGTACACCACGAACTATCCGGCCTTTCGAGCTCACTGACCACAATGGCAAGCTATTTAATCAGGATTCACTAAGAGGTAATTGGTCTTTTATATTCTTTGGCTACACCAATTGCCCTGATTTATGCCCTAACACCTTATCCATGATGAATCTCATGGCTGTTAAAATAGAAACCAACCAGCCCGACAAACAAATACCTCGATTTATTATGGTCTCCGTTGATCCTGAGCGTGACACGGTGAAGCAACTTGCCAGCTATATCCCTTATTTCAATAATGCGTTTATTGGTCTAACAGGAAAATCAAGCCAGCAAATAGATGCTATTACCAAGCAATTTGGTATTCCTTATTTTATTAAAAAGAAATCAGCCAATGATACAGAATATGCGGTTGAACACAGTGGCGCTATTTTACTCGTGAACCCTGATGGAAATTTACATGCATTATTTTCTAGACCACATAATCTAACCAAGCTCATCAGCGAATTTAATTTAATTAGATACTTTTACGAGCAGGATTAATGTTTAAGTACCTTCACATCATTATTATTGTATTTTTTTTATTTTCATACAATACAGCTATTGCTGGAGAGATAATCATTGAGGATGCATGGGTTCGCGAAGCACCGCCAGTAAGCCGCGTACAAGCCGCTTATGCACTCTTTAAGAACAACCTAAATATTGATATTCAACTAATTAACGCATCAAGCCCTGCTTTTAAGAAGATAGAGTTTCATGAAACTGTCATTGAAAACGGCTTGAGTAAAATGCAACATTTAACATTTATCACTATTCCTAAAAATAGTTATGCGACCTTTAAGCCAAAAGGCATGCACATGATGTTATTTAATCCACTAAAACCATTGCATGCTGGAGAAAAGATCAATATTACATTTATGTTTAGTAATGACACCATAATAACCACGAGATTTATTGTAAAAAAGTCAACTAACATTAACTCCCATCAACATATGCACCACTAACGTTATGTCCGCTATTACTAATTTTTTTATTCGCATCATTCCTCAACATGGATTATCTAACCTTATATATAAACTCACACGTATTCGTAATGTGTGGTTTAAAAATTTAACCATTAAATGGTTTATTAAACAATTTAACGTCGATATGAATCTAGCGATAGAATCGAATCCTGAAGCATATAAAGACTTTAATAGTTTCTTTACACGTTCACTTCTTAGTGATGCGCGCCCACTTTGTAAACAAGGCCTTTGTTGCCCCGTTGATGGAACAATTAGCCAAATTGGTCGTATTGATGATGAAACTATTATTCAAGCTAAGAATCATCACTATAATTTAACTGCTTTACTTGGAGGCTCAGCAACATTAGCTAATTACTTCCGTGATGGCCATTTTTGCTGTATCTATTTATCACCTCGAGACTATCACCGCATTCATATGCCTATTGATGGCAATTTGCGTGAAATGACCTATGTCCCTGGTAAGCTTTTTAGCGTTAATACTTATACCGCAGAAACCGTACCCAGTTTATTCGCCATCAACGAACGTGTTCTTAATGTTTTCGATACAGAATCGGGTCCCATGGCATTAATTCAAGTAGGTGCTATCAATGTTGGCAGCATGGAAACCGTTTGGCATGGCATGGTAACGCCTCCTTATGGCAAAGAAATAACCACATGGCGATATGACGAACAAACCATTGAACTTCAACGCGGCGATGAAATGGGACGTTTCAATATGGGTTCTACAGTGATTCTTTTATTCGAAAAAGATGCCATTGAATGGGATAAAAATATAACCACCACCTCCACCGTCCAGATGGGACAGTGCTTATCTAAAATTACCGCGAGTCATGAAAAATAATGGCAAGATATTAGAACTACTCTAATGCACTATCCATAAACAATACTTTAGTACTACTCGTTTAACCTAAACCTACATCCTGTGAGAAATTACCTACGCAAAATGCGGCATATTCCTCTTGTGAATCCATTATAAAAGCATAAAATTACCAGTATAAGAAGGTAATAATTTTACAATGCTTAGTTTAGCGAATGGAGCAAGACCATGGAAACAACTCAACATCTTAGCAAGATACACATTATGGCGATCACAACTTTGGCCATTATTTTTCTTAGTCCACTTGCTCAATCTGATATCGGTATTGGTGCCATTGTTATCGATAGCCAAATCGAAGGTAAAGGCGATTTTGAAACCAACGGCGGTATTAATGTTGGTGATATCATTACGACAGGCCCTAAAGGCAACATTACCATCTTGTTTGATGATGAAAGCATGCTTACTCTCGGCCCCAATGCCAAAGCACAAGTTGTAAAATATAGCGAAACACCCGCTCCGGGTTTTTCTGAAATAAAAATAATTTCTGGTGGCTTTCGTTACTTCCCCGGCATCATCCTTGAAAATGGTGGTCAACAGTTGCTAAATAATATTGGTGGTCAACGTACCTCAGATACAAATACAAATACAAATACAGACACAGATTCTGATTTAGCTCTACGTCCTATAGATCAACCTCTTGATGATAACTTGTCAGCTATCAATGAACAGCTCAACAATATCAGCCTTATCCGCAGCACCAGTATTCAAAGTAGTGCGGCAGGTACCGGAGGCTCAGGTGCTGGTCGTGGTGGTGGTGCCGCCGCGGGTGGTCTAGCCCCTGGAGAATAAAGCACAAATTGTGCAATCTGATTACTTAACATCTTTGCAACGCTATTGATTAACATGGTAATTTGTACTGTGCTTTATTTTCTTTAAAAATCATTACCACTTCTACTGGATCTCTAAAAAAATAATAAAAAGGAAAATATCATGTGGAATAAAACAAGGAAAAAATATCTAACCTCCGCGATATTATCACTTATTACTGTCTTCCTAGGTAACGCGTTAGTTCTTGCTGTTGGCAATAAAGAAAATAAGACTATTGATGAATTTGTCGGAGACAAAATTCTTCCCAACCCCCCCGCCAAGAAAGAAATAATAATCCCTCCATCTAAAGAACATAAAATAATCCTGTATAAATCGAACAAGAACTTTAAAAAACTTATAAAATCCATTCCCTCTAAAAAAACTCTAGATTATCGTGACCGAGTGTTCTTAATTATAGATCCCGAAGACTATAAAAAATTAAGCAAAGATATTAAAACAAAAATAAGAACCAGCGATGAACTAAACAGAATTATTATTAGAGGGTTCAACATTGATACCACTTTACCTATACCAGATGTTCCTGAAAAATTAAGATTAAAACCATCTAATAATAAGCAGCTCTATATTGTGCAATTTGCAGGCCCAATACTAGGAAAGTGGCGTACCTCATTTAATAAACAAGAAAATATACAGACTGTTACTCATATAAAGAACAATAGTCTACTTGTATTTTCAACCCGTGAAAGCATAAAAATGGCCATCAAACAAAGTGGCTTAAAAGATAAAATCCAGTGGACAGGCCCCTACCATCCTGCCTATCGAATTTCTCCAGAAGCCAAAGCTATGACTGAAGGGAAAGTAATGGTAACCGTGCAAATATTACCTCATGATAATATTAAGGATACCTTGTCAGAACTAAGAAAAATGTCAACTGGCATTTATAATGTGTGGAAAACAAAACGCTACATTAATGTCACTTTACAAATACCCAGTTCTCTAATAAATGATATTGGAATCTTATCCGATGTTGTCTACGTTGAACCGTACAATAACCCAGATCGAGGTGGTGAACGACAAACTAACATCATTGCAGGTATGCATAACGGAACTATTCTCCCACAACCAAAGCCAGCAGCAGATGTAAATAATTATCTTGTCTGGATAGAAAACAAACTTACGCCATCAGGTTCTACCTCTCCTGAAATATTTAATTTTGCAATTGATATCGCCGATGGAGGCATTGATCGTGGCAATACAAACGTCGGTTCTTTGCATTCATCATTTCATAATAATTCAGGGGGAAGCAGACTAGTATATGCGCAACGAATTGAGCGTACTGGTGCTGGAACATTTAGTTTCAACAATAGTGACCCGATAATGAACGAAGATACTGATGGTCATGGAACTATGATGGCCTCTGTTGCTACCGGTTATCCAACTAGCCCTCTGAATACTGACAATTACCGACATGGTATCGGAGTAGCTCCTTTTGCTCTTATTGGTAGCACTAAAATTTTTGAAATGACCGGTAATGCGACTACTGGCTGGGTAAATAATTTTCTACTTTCACCTACAAGCAATGAAGCTGAAGTTGGTGAAGGAATAATTGAACTCTATAAACGAGCCTATGCGGCAAATGCTCGTATCAGTGTTAACAGTTGGGGTGATAAAATCGCTGCCTCTGCTGTCTACTCTATTCCATCTCAAATGATCGATGAAGCAGTAAGAGATGCAAATCTCACGACAAATTCAAGCGTTAATGATCTCGATGAAATGTTATTAGTCTTTCTAGCTGGAAACAGTCCTGATGGAATTAATCCTGGTGAGCTTTGGGGATGGGGATCAGTTGCTAAGAATACCCTCGTAGTTGGTGGTAGTGAAAGTTATAAACAAGATACCAGTAACCCTGATGGCTGCGGAACCTCAAATGGGTCGGCTAGTAGTATACAAGACCTATACCCACAATCAGCATGGGGACCAGTTGCTACTAGTAACCGGAAAAAACCTGATCTACTTGCCCCTGCTACCCGAATATATGGCGCCGCCACACAAGCCAGTACTTACCCAGACCCCGATGGCACAGGCCCACAAACAGGCTCACGTGCTCAGAACTTAGTCTGTGAAGAATATTACCCCTCAGGTCAAACGTTATTTACCCGTTCTAATGGTACAAGCTTTGCGGCACCCGCCACCGCAGGAGCCGCAGCAAATCTCCGACAATGGCTAACTAGTATCAAGCGTAGATCCACTCCCAGCCCAGCACTTTTAAAAGCCTGGTTGATGAATACTACCGACTACCTTTCTGGTAACCGACTTTGTGAAGGCTGCACAGCCACTGCTTTTATCAGCCCTGACCCTGATGCCCTTCCATCAAATCGACAAGGAATGGGGCTATTAAATACCAATAGAATACTAGATAGTGCTATAAGATTTTATCAAGACCAAAACACCTCTTCACCTTTCACGTCCATCGGTGTTAATTATGTTGTAACTGGAACAGTTCAAAATACTAGCAATCCTTTCAAGGTAACAGTAGCCTGGACTGATGCAAGTGGTGATCCAGTAGATGGAGGCGCTCTCAAAAACGATTTAAATCTACAAGTAAGTATTACTGATACATCATCTGCAACCACATTTTATTACAGAGGTAATGATTTTGATAATGATATAGCAACAACTACTGTAACTCGTGACCACTCTGTTTCATATACGGATTCGAGCATGGGGAATATTGACACCACAAATAATGTAGAAAGTATCTGGGTACCTGCTAGCACTTTTGCATCGGGTGGCCCCTTCTCATTCAACATTACTGTTGCGGCTGCAACATTAGGTGGTGATGGTGTTCCTTACAATGGAATAGGCAATGATCAAGATTTCGCACTGATTGCATATAATGCTTATGTCCCGGCAAACATCGATCTAGATCTTGATGATAGCAGTACATCAACTGGAAATGACTATTCAACATCTTTTACTGAAGACGTTACTGGTGCCATTGCCATTGCTGATAACGATGTAAGTATCACAAATGTATCTATTACACCTTCAGACCAACCTATAACAACTGCCATCATTTCTATTACCTCTCCCACAGCTGGAGAAGTACTCAGTTATGATGAAACTACTAACCCTAATATAAGTACAAGCATTCCTGGTCAAAGTATAACGCTCACTGGAGATACCTCTTCATCTATTGCAGATTTTGAATCTGCAATAAATCAGGTCATGTATAACAATACATCCGATACCCCAACAACAGGCAACAGGATGATAACTGTAGTTTTAAGTGATGGTCTTGGAAACAGTAATACTGCAACAACAACGATAAATGTTACTAGTACGAATGATCCGCCAATAGCAGCAAATGATGGTTCGCTTGCTAGCCCATTAATGGTGACAGAATCCATTGCCGAAAGCATCACTGGTTTTGTCATCCCTGTTTTATCGAATGATACTGACATAGACGGCACACTCGATGTCACAAGCGTAAACATAACCAGTGGTCCAACGTTTGGTTCTGCCATCGAAAATTCTGCTGGGTCAATTACCTACACAGCATCACCTGATTATGTTG
Source organism: uncultured Granulosicoccaceae bacterium (assembly GCA_964542925.1). Taxonomy (GTDB): domain Bacteria; phylum Pseudomonadota; class Gammaproteobacteria; order AKS1; family AKS1; genus Sulfuriflexus. The sequence goes on from CAZIWG010000001.1 coordinate 10,398, forward strand.
GCACAAGCCAGTTCAGCTACACGGTGAATGATAATAACGGTGCCACTTCAAATATCGTCACTGTCTTTATTGATGTTACCCCATCAAATGACAGTCCTGAGATTACGGCACCTAGTGCAATGCTCTTCCAGTTACAAAACACCACGATGGTATTTGCCCCTGCCAACACTCTCTCAATTGGTGATGTAGATGTTGATGCAACGACTGGAATGTTTGATGTGACTATCAGTGTACCTGCACCTGGAAATGGCACATTTAATGCGACAGGTGCAACGGCTGGTAATGGCACAAACAGCATCAGCTTTAGCGGTAACCTGAGTACAGTCAATGCCGCACTGGTCACCCTTAGCTATACCGGTAACACCGGCATAACAGGTACCGAAACGGTTACAATCAATGTTAATGACAATGGTAATAGCGGTGCCGCTGATGAACCTGAAATAGTATCAACAACATTCAATATCACTCTCACTAACAATGCACCTCCTGTTCTCGAACTTGACTCAGATGATGATAACCGCCCTGCTGCTAATAATATTAATTTTGAAAATACCTTTGATCTGGGCACAGGCACACCCATTGACATTGCAGAAGGCACCACGATCACGGATGCAGACACGCCTAGTCCCGTTTCAGTCACCGCCACCCTGACGAACCCATTAAATGGCAGTGATGAAACATTAACGATTGCTGGGTCAACCTCTGGGGTCACTGGAAATATCGCATTCTCATACAGCTCAGCAACCTTAACTTTATCCGCCAATGGCGGCGCCACGCCAACTAATGCCGAGTATGCCACAGCCATCGATCTTATCCGTTATGACAATAATGCCGCTACACCGGATACGACCAATAGAATAATCAGCATTACTGTCAGTGATGGCATCAGTACAGATAGCGCAACATCGACAATCGACTTTCAACGACGACCTGTCGACATTGCGCTGGTACTCGATAAATCAGGCAGCATGCAACAACTGGTTGATGGCACACAACGCATCGACTTATTAAAAGATGCAGTGCAATTATTCCTGGAAACATGGGATGGCTTCGACTTACCTGAAGACCGACTCGGCACCGTTTACTTCGGCACAAATATTTCTACATTCCCAACCTCGGCACCTGCCAGCCCGACAATGGCATTAGAATTATTTGATCAGGACCCCTCAAATCCTGTCGTCACAGGTAAAAACTGGTTCTTACATAATGCCGATGTTAGTACACAAACTCCCGGTGGCTGGACTTCATTGGGTGGCGGCCTGCAAACAGCGATAGAAGGTTTAAATGCTGCCCCCAGCGGTGGACTCAATCGCAAACCAGTCGTGATTACCTTTACTGATGGTCAGCAAAACGGTAGCCCTATGGTTATGCGAGCGAGTAGCAACTATGCGCCCGGTGATCCCGTGCCCACACTGGATGCCCTGATCCCATACCAAATACTGGATGCCACGATTAGTGAAATGGTTGATGATGGCTTTAGCGTTAGAGCTCTTTCCGGGCTAACACAGACCAGTCCTGCAATGAGTTTATCAAGTACCGATATTCCGATGAATATCCATACTATCGGCACGGGCGTAAGTGGATCTAATCTTGAAGCAATGCTTTCAAAACTGGCCGCCGATACCGGTGGCGAAGACTTCTTTGCGACACCCGCAGATTTTATCAGTGTCGGTGGAATACCCTCACCACTACAGGACCATTTCATGACAACACTTGTGAACTCGTTGTCTGAAACCAGTCTGGAAATGGTCGGTCGCGTATTCAGCCAACTGCCTGCAAACACCCCGTTAAAATCACATAAATTCACACTCAACAATGCCACACAACGTGCCTCCTTCGTATTGTCATGGAACAAAAATATAAGTCTGGATAAGCTGGCATTCGGTCTGAAAACACCGCAAGGTAATTTCATTCCTGCCGGCACACGAGGCATAGATATTCGTTCGAGTGACTACTATTTTATTGTTCACCTCAAATTCCCACTTATCTCCAGGTTTGGCTCTATCTTGGCAGGCGGCGAATGGGAAATGATTCTACAGCGCAAAAATGTCCAGTTACCCACTGTTACACATAGCCTTGCAGCCATGACACTGCCAGCTGCCAACGCAGTCGACTACTCAGTGTGGGTGCTTGAAGATGAAAGTGATGTGAAAGACAGAGTTAAATCTGATAAGCCTCGCTACAAAGTAGGTGAAGCCATACTACTTACTACCAAAGTCACCGACATCGCACGGGCAGTTAAAAAACTTTCTGTTAGCGCAAAGGTTAGTGCACCAAAAATCAGTCTGGGTACTTATTTGGCAAAGAACTATATTCGCGATATAAAAACCTTATCAACGCGTGCTATTGCATCAACATCGTCTGCAACAACTTTGTTAGATGCACCTCAAACACTCTATGATAAAAATTTATCCCGTCTGCTCAATTCAACAGACTTAGCCAAAGACCTTATTCCATTAATAAGTAACATACGACTGCGCGATGACGGCAAGAATGGTGACAAACTTGCCAATGATGGCATTTACTCCGCGCTATACACTAATACCAAGGTGCCTGGTGCTTACCGTTTTGATATCAGTATTCGCGGACGGCTACCTGTCAATGGCAGTATCTCACGTGAAACGAATATTACTGTCGTGACAGAATTCGATAGTTTTGATATTAATAAATCAATCATCAAATACTCAGACATCGATCCTCAAACTGAAATCAAGAATGCTAATAAACAGTTACTTATCACGCCTGTTGATAAATTCGGTAACTTGCTTGGCCCGGGTAAATCACAACTTATCAATATAACTATAAAGAATGGTGATCTGGTTGATAATCTACAAGATCGTGGAGATGGTAGCTATGTGCAATATATCTTAGCTGATGGGTTATTTAGTAAACCTGTTATTAGCATTGATGCACCTGGTGCCACGATGATTGCCGTTGATACTCAGGATGAAAAGACACTTACTAAATGGGTGCTCATTGCCATTTTGATTATTATACTGGCTATTATTCTTTGCTGGCTCATCAAACGACTCTACCGTCTATTAAAGCAATAAACATCATCGTCACGCTCTGATACACGGGATAATGTACAAGAATAAATATAGCGATTACACTTTATTCAATCGATGATGCAGTTATTACCATAGAAATTGAATCAAGTCCCATCAGCAGCATCAATAAGCGATCAATACCTAACGCAACGCCAGCACAATCAGGTAAGCCCGCTTGCAGAGCCGCTATTAAATTCGTATCTATCGGCAATATAGATAAGCCTGCCTCTTGACGCTTTTTGTTTTCATTCTCAAAACGCTCGCGCTGCTCTTTCGCATCGGTTAATTCATAAAAACCATTGGCAATTTCTACACCATCAATAAATAACTCAAAACGTTCTGCCACACGTGAATCCTTATTACTTATTCTAGACAATGCTGCTTGAGATGCGGGGTAGTCATAGATAAAAACACGGCCTTGTCCCAGTTTTGGCATGACAACTTGATCCATGAGTAAATCACACCATACATCGATATTCGCATTATCCATACCAACAACGCTTTCAAGCCCATGTTGCGCTGCACATTGAGCTAAGGCCTGACAGTCAGTACCCAGTGGATCAATCCCCACATGTTCTATAAATGCATTTTGATAGGTTATTTTTCTCACTGGCAAGTTCGCTACACCTATCACATCATCCATTAACAGAGCGACTTCATTCATTAGTTGATGATGATCAAATTCAGGACGATACCATTCCAGCATGGTAAATTCAGGATGATGATGTCGCCCTGCCTCACCATTACGAAACACTTTACAGAGTTGATAAATAGCACCGCTTCCTGCGGCTAATAGACGCTTCATAGAAAATTCAGGTGAGGTATGTAAATAGAGTTGATCAACTTCACCCGGTCCAGTGTATTCGGTACTGAAACTTTCTATCGCCGGATCAGTATTGCCAGCAACCGATAACGCCGGCGTTTCAACTTCTAATACATTACGCGCATAAAAAAACGTGCGTATTTGCCTAAGCAACGCCGCACGTTTTTTTATGACGTCTAACGACGCAGTCGGTCGCCAGTCAGCTGAACTGTTAGCCATCTTCCTTGGCACGACCCACGTATTCAGTGGTGCGCGTATCGACCTTTAGCAATTCACCTTCATTAATAAACAACGGCACTCGAATCACTGCACCCGTTTCCATGGTAGCAGGCTTACCACCACCACCAGAGGTATCACCACGTACACCCGGATCAGTTTCAGCCACCGTCAACAAAACAAAATTGGGTGGGGTAATTGTCAAAGGAGTACCGTTCCACAACGTTACCGTGTAGGTATCTTGTTGTTTCAACCATTTGGTATTATCACCTACCGCTGTGGCATCCGCACCCACTTGTTCAAAGCTCTCTGGATCCATGAAATACCAAAATTCACCGTCATTATAAAGATACTGCATATCGGTATCCATCACATCAGCTGCTTCAACTGTTTCACCTGATTTATAGGTACGATCAATCACACGACCTGTTTTCAGGTTACGGATCTTAACCCGACTAAAAGCTTGCCCTTTACCCGGTTTAACAAACTCATTTTCAACAATGGCACAGGGGTCGCCATCTATCATTAATTTGAGACCACTGCGAAATTCATTGGTGTTATAACTTGCCATACTATCCTCTCAACTACGGTATGATAATCATCAGGTCATTAATCTGGACATCTATGATACAGGGAACACCCCACATTTTGCAGCTTAATCCTTGGCAACAGAGCCTTGCTCAGTCGATCACCGATCCGGCTGAATTGCTAAACCGACTCAATTTACCCATCTCACTGTTACCTGCTGCCCGCAAAGCGGCTCAATTATTCGGTTTAAAGGTACCCCAACCTTACTTAGCACGTATTCACAAAGGCGATATCGATGATCCACTACTGCATCAGGTTCTGCCAATCGGCCATGAATTAACTCAGATTGAAGGCTTTAGCAGCGATCCAGTTGGCGACCATGCTGCGATGCAAACACCGGGTTTATTACATAAATATCATGGTCGCGCCTTAATATTGGCAACAGGTGCCTGTGGCATCCATTGTCGTTACTGTTTTCGGCGGCATTTTAACTATGCTGATGCCAATCCCGCAAAACACCAATGGCAGCAAACACTCTCAGCAATACG
>CAZIWG010000001.1:15662-87855 GCA_964542925.1 uncultured Granulosicoccaceae bacterium
ATGCTGATGCCAATCCCGCAAAACACCAATGGCAGCAAACACTCTCAGCAATACGTGCTGACGACAGCCTTCAGGAAGTCATTCTTAGTGGCGGTGATCCACTTAGTTTGTCCGATAAACGCCTATCAGAACTCGTCAATGAAATTGAAAAAATAAAACATATCAAACGCTTGCGAATTCATACGCGTCTACCGATAGTATTACCTGAGCGCGTCACGCCCACGTTACGTCGCCTGCTCAACAATACCCGCTTAACCACAGTTATCGTTTTTCATATCAATCATGCTCAAGAGATTGATGAATCAGTGGCGTTGATCTGCCAGCAACTGCAACAGACTGGCAGCCAATTACTTAACCAAGCCGTATTACTGGCTGATGTAAACGACTCAGTTACATCGCTCTGTGAACTAAGTGAAAAATTGAGTGAATGCGGCGTTCTGCCTTATTACCTCCATCAACTTGATCGTGTTTCGGGCGCAGCCCATTTTGAGGTGTCTGACCAACACGCTAAACAATTATTAGACCAACTCAATGCCCGATTACCCGGATATTTAGTCCCCAAACTAGTCCGTGAAATTGCCGGCGAAAGCAGTAAATCTGCGCTATAATATCGACATATATCATCATATCTATAAGCCGATGGGGGCATGGGCTTTCAGGAACAGGGAAGGGGTTTATGTCTGAAATAGTGGATTTAAAGGGGCTCTCTATCCCCACACAACATGCAGCAGATTTAACATCATTTGATGTACGGCCTAAGTTCATGGATAAATGGATCACGAGTTTGCCAATGGCAAATTTAGGTGAAACATCCCGCCTAGTCTTTAAAGCAGTTGTAGAAATTAATCGACTTAAGATGCCCGTACAGCAACGTTACAAAGCGATGGAATTGCTTCGAAAACCTTGCCACTACATTGTCGAATCCCTTGAAAAACATTTTGCAGGTCGTCCTTTACCACTCAATAAGCGTAACCGAAAAATTTCTGAACTTGCTCGCGCATTATTGTCTGAATTAGCAGTCGGTTATAAAATCATTGCACGGCAAACCGAAACATCTCCACGCCCTGACCTAAAGCTACTCACCAACGCGTTACATCGTACAATGAGTTATCAAGGTTTATTATTATTACGTTCTTACCAAGTTTATGCGCCATACCCTCGCGGTATCTGGAGAGAACTGCATACCATTTATCACTTTATAGAATCCTATGATTTACTTAAACAAATTATCAAGGATCCTTTAAATCTCTTACCTGGTAATAGTAATATTGAAACGCTTTACAAAAAAATTCTTTTGTTGTCACTTGCCATGCCCTACCGTTTACACCGAGGTGAAATTGATAAGGTCTGCACCTTACTTAATCAATTTGTTGATTTTACGCATCTCAATAAAATAACTGAAGGCACACCACCAGCTGGACTTTTCATTATTGATTTGGGTAGTGATAATCAACCGGGTTATCTCGCCATGCATAGCAGCAGTGACTTTAGTTGTTGCCGTTTGCTCAATACTAGCGAGATGATCATTAATTTAAATGAACAGTTACAATCAGCTGATTCGGGCTTACTCAATATTGTATCCCCTGATTTGAGTAAACGATTGCTCTCTGCCTGGAGTGTTTTATCAAAACGTAGTTTCTCTCGTATTCAGCGCGAAGAGTCTTTTGCTAACGTTGCCTTTGGGCTCAGTGCTGCGCATTATTTCGTCAGTGGTGAACAAGCCTTCATGTCAACACCTGAACTGAATAATGATAATTCTATGCTTAATAATAAAGCATCTGATTTTCATTCCACTCGCGTTCATGCATTAAGTGATGTTGCCAAAGGTCCTGATGTTTGGAATATGAACTTCACCTATTCCAGCAACGATCCGGTTAATGGTGATCCTGCGACAAAATCATTAAACAGTACCGACACGATAACGTCGGCATCAAGTTCCGAATATCAGACGGTGGAACTGGCTATGTCAAATGTCAGTGCGGGTGGGTACTGTCTTGTTTCACATGAAAATGTTGATTTTTCTGCGCATGTTGGCGACCTACTTGCCATTCATGACTCTAGTGAACAGACCATTGAACAATGGGGTATTGGCGTTATACGCCGAATGCTAAATAACCGTAGTAGCAATATCGAATTAGGTATTGAAATGCTTACGCCAAATGCCGTTGCCGTCGCTGCCAGATTAGAATCAGCTGATGATAATCAGCCCGGCTCAGATTATTTACGTTGCCTGATGTTACCTGAGTTAAGAACCATAGAACAACCCGCAACCATTATTACGCCCTCAATGCCTTTTAAAACAGATAGCCACATACGCATAAATCTTCAAGATCATTCCATCCTTGCGGTTTTATCTAAACAGCTAGAAAGCACCAGAAGCTTTTCTCAATTCGAATTTAATGTTCTTGAAGAAAATGTCGCTGACGACAACAAAGATGAAAAAAATGCAGAAGGCCCAATCAATGAAAATGACTTCGACTCTATTTGGTCAACACTTTAAATAAATTCTAACCATTAATATAGTGATAAGAACGGCGCATCGTAATTCACCTTGCCACCATTTGATGTTGCACCTGCCTCAAGCTCAATAAGCATTACCGCATCATCCGGTACTGGTAAATTACATTTAACACATTTGTCCGTTCCCAGCTCAAAACCCAGCTTCAAATAATAATCAGGCTTACCCGTAGCAATAATTGCGCTAAAGCCCTTTGATGTACCCACTTTTATTGCTGCATCAACAAGCTCGGTACCAATACCACGGTGAGATTGCGACGGCACAACTGACATCGGCGCTAATAACAATACATCAATATCGCCTTGCTCAGACATCAATTGCCCCGGCGTCAACATGCAATGCCCGACCAAGCGACCATTAAACTCCGCAACAAATGATAATTCTGCAGAATAATCAGCTAATTTACGAAGCTCAGCCACCAATTTTGCCTCAGAGTCACCCTCAAACGCGCTTAAATTGACTACATCAATTGCTGCGAAATCATCTGGGCACTCTGTTCTTACCTGTATATCCTTCACGGGTTGACTCCTTTTAAAATAGAACTTATTCGGCAATATTCTGTTAATTCATGCTGTTACTATAACTAATAGCAGCCAAATGACGCTCTGACAACCAACAATTTTTTCATCAATATCAGCATAGAATTTTCACCCGAGCATCATAATTGAATAAGATGAAATAGTTTTACCAATTCCATGATTTATCAGGGTTTTTGATATATTATTTGATGATAATAGTGAAAATTGGATTTTAAATTTTTAGGGATAATAATGGACTCAGATAATACCCTGCATTTGCTCATTGTTGATGAATCATCCAATGATGCAGAATCAATGACCAATATTCTTCGCAATATTGGTATGGCGGTGCGCCCTACACGCGTTGAAGATGACGAGGATTTTGAAGCCGCACTTAATGAACAAAACTGGGACATCATTATCGCTGCCGATAAACTCAGTTATATAGATGCCTTCAAAGCCATCGAGTTACTGCAAAAAACTGATAAAGATATCCCATTAATTGTTGCCGCCAATGGCGCCGGAAATATCACTGTTAGCGAAGCACTTAAAGCAGGTGCTTCCGATCTCATTAAAAAAGATGAGGAACCTGAGCATTTACAATATGTCGTGCAGCGGGAAATTCGCGCGCTAAATGATCGTAGGAAACTGCGCAAGTTCAACAAATCCATGCGCGAAAGTGAAAAACGTTGTCGCTCATTGCTAGATAGTTCTCGGGATGCCATTACGTATGTTCATGAAGGCATGCATTTGTATGCGAACTCTGTCTACATGGAAATGTTTGGCTACGATGATATTGAAGAAATTGAGGGTATGCCTATCATGGATATGGTCTCACCCGATGACCATGATAGTTTTAAAAAATTCCTACGTAAGTTTAGTAAAAATGACGATGAAATACAGGGTGATATAGAAGTCAGCGGCATGCGTACTGATGGCAGCAAATTTAATGCCGTAATGGAATTCACACCCGCATCAATCGATGGTGAATCCTGTACGCAGATCATTATTCGCACAGCTTCAGACAAAGAATTGCAAAACCAACTGAATATTCTTAGCCAACAAGATTTGTTAACCGGTATTTATAATCGTCAGCACTTTATGGAGGTACTTGAAACAGCTATATCAAGAGCCAACACAGAATCTTCAAATAATGCACTATTATATATCGACATCGACAATTTCATTGGTATAAAACAAGACATCGGTCTAGCCGCTAGCGATCTTGTTCTTAGCGACATCGCCAAAGTTATTTCAAGTACAGTTGAAGAACCTGATATTGTTGCTCGCTTTAGCGATCATAGTTTTACGATTCTTGTACATGATGCGCTCAACATGAAAGATATCGAAGAGTTTGCAGACACTGTTAGACAAACTATCGAGAATAATATTTCCGATGTCAGTGGTCGTTCAGTAACAGCTACTTGTAGTATTGGCATTTGTCCTATTGGTGAAAGTGCTAACAATACTCAAGAGATTATTTCTCGCGCTGATCTTGCCTGTAACATCGTAAAAGACAATGGCGGTAACAGCGTTCACTTACATAACCCTATTGCTGATGAGCAAGCAGGCAAAGAACGCAATGCCAACTGGGTAGAAGCCATTAATCACGCGATAGAAGAAAATAAATTCTATCTCGCCTATCAACCCATTGTAAGTTTACACGGGGATACCTGTGAAAATTACGAAGTACTATTAAGACTTCGTGGCGGCAATGACAGTGAAATATTACCAGAACAATTCCTACCTGCGGCTGATCATGCCGGTTTATTACCCAAGATTGATCGTTGGGTTATTCAATGTGCCCTAAAACAGCTCAGCAAGGAACAAGCCAATAACCATCAGACTAAGTTTTTTATCAAGCTAACAGGTGCTTCACTCTGTGATAACAGCCTTTTACCTTGGATCAGCGAGCAAATGAAAGAGCAACGCTTGTCTGGTGACTCCGTTGTTTTTGAGTTAGACGAAGCCAGTGCTGTGATGCACCTGACACAGGCAAAAGCCTTTATCGGCGGTGTAAAACAACTCAATTGCCAAATTGTATTAGACCACTTTGGTAGTGGCCTAAACTCTATCAAGAACCTTAAGCACTTGGATGTCAACTACCTTAAAATTGATGGCTCATTAATTAGTAGTCTAGCGCACGATGATCAGCACCAAGAAACAGTTCAATCAATTATCCAAACAGCTCATTCTATGGGTAAACTCACCATCGCGGAGTTTGTACAAGACGCAAACAGTCTTGCCCTACTCTGGCAATTTGGTGTCAACTATATACAAGGTCACTTCCTACAAGAACCCAGCACCGTACTAGATTACGACTTCACTAGTGATGACTGATTGCTAATCCAATACGTGAGAAACTAAACCATCCGCCAGTTTAGGCTCAAACCACGTTGATTTTGGTGGCATGACATTTCCTGAATCAGCGACATCCATCAATTGATCAATACGTGTCGCAAACAATGCAAAGGCAACCGCCATTTCACTGCTATCAACACGTTTCTCAAGTTCTTTTAAACCACGAATCCCACCAACAAAGTCGATACGCTTATCACGACGTGGATCACTGATACCTAATACTGGTTCAATTAGATTATCTGCCAGCAAACTTACATCTAATGATGCAACCGGATTGTTATTAGGAATAATCTCAGGATTAATTTCTAACTGATACCATTGCCCATCAACATACATACCAAATTGACCGTTAGTTGTTGGTTTAAACGCAACGTCACATTTTGATACCGTGAAATTCTCAGCGACCTTTTCGAGAAAGGTGTCTACATCCAAACCGTTTAAATCCTTGATCACACGATTATAATCCAAAATCATCATTTGATTATCGGGAAAGATAACGGACAAGAAATAATTGTAACTTTCTTTACCGGTATGATTTGGGTTCTTAGATTTTCTTTTTGCAGCTACACGTGATGCGGCCGCAGAGCGATGATGGCCATCTGCAATATATAAACAATCCATCGCATCGAAAGTTGCTGTTAATTTTTCCACTATTTCTTCATCTGACACAGACCAAAGCGTATGCTGTACACCATCGTCTGCGGTAATATCTACATCAGGCTCTAAACTGGTCACTAACTTCGCTATATCATCAACTACATCAGAATGCTTATAGGTTAAAAAAACTGGACCTGTTTGAGTGTTCAAGGTATCAATATTACGAACCCGATCGTCTTCTTTATCCGGACGAGTAAATTCATGTTTACGAATACGGTTCGTATCATAATCAGGCACAGAAGCGGCTGCAACAAGTCCTGTCTGTACATGTTCACCCATAATCAATCGATAAAAGTAATAACTTGGCTTGTCATCGCGCACTAATATCTGTGCATCAACCATACGTTGTAGGTTTTCCGCACCCTTTGCATAGACCTCATCGGTATAAGGATCAGTGCCTTCTGCCAAGTCGATTTCAGGCTTGGATATATGTAGAAAACTCCACTGGCGCCCTTCTACGCGTTGCCGTGCTTCTACAGAATTCAACACATCATAAGGGGGCGCGGCAACATCTTCGGCGCGCCCAGAAACAGGGCGAAGACCGGTAAAAGCTCTGATTAAGGTCATTCTTGCTCTCCAACTACATTTTTGTGGCTGAGTATTCTACACGAGGGCATAGTTTCACCATAATCAAATTTATCTGAAATAATATATCTATTTGATTTTATTATAATTTAAATTAATAGTGTGATGCAGTTCACAAATCCATCTCACCAAACGATGCTTATCACCTATCTAGCAGCAGTATCTAAAACTCCATGCTATGCTTAAAACGTTATAAATAGAGATAAAACATGATGTTCGATCATAAATCAGATGATTTGTTGTCCGATTCTTCCCCTCGCCAGTTTATGCACAGAGGGAAGCTCAGATTCAAACGCACAATAACGCGCCTCCAAGGGATGCTACCTAAGCATATCCCTATTGCCTTGAAGTTATCTTTCGTCATTTCTCTATTAATCACACTCGGTATGACCCTACTTGGTTCTGTGGTTATTACTAATCAAGAAAAATTACTGCGTAATCAGATCAACGCGCATGGCAATACCATCGCCAGCCAATTGGCCCAATCTGCCAAAGAACAAATCCTAGCAGGAGACAAACTCAGCTTAAGTGTCATGACTAAAAATATGACCAATGACGAAAATATACTTGGCACCGTTGTTTACGATGATAAAGGTAACGTGCTTGCAACAGCAGGTATTGTGCCTAAAGAAACAGATGCCATTTTATTAACAATAGAAAATTCAGATAAACCGAAAACTAATATACATGAATGGCAACTAAAAAATAAAAATAATAAGCTTGAAAAATATGTCTCCTTTCTACATCCCGTTTATTTTTTAGATGTAACCGCGGGTTATGTGCTAATCACCTTTAGCCGCGCATCACTCGACCTTGCCATCATTGATTCTGTTCGTGCTGTCACTGCTGCTACGATTATGATGATTTTAATTGCTATTGTTATTTCATTCGTCATGGCACGTAAAATTTCAGAGCCTATTACCCATCTCATGGATGCAAGCAAAGCGATCGATGAAGGTCATTTACATTATCGGATCACAGAAAGACGCAATGATGAAATTGGTAGCTTGATTGATAACTTTAACTCGATGGCTGATGGTTTATTGAAAAAAAATCAAGTTGAAGATGCTTTTTCACGTTTTGTATCCAGCAATGTTGCCAAGCAGATTCTCAGTGATCTTGATAATGTCGAAATTGGCGGAGAACATGTTGAAGGCACAGTGTTATTTGCTGACATCGTTGGTTATACCGATATTTCTGAACACATGACACCTCGTGCAACAGCTGAATTACTCAATGAATTTTTCTCCTACATCGGTGAAGCCAGTAAGCTCTATAACGGTACAATTGATAAGTTCATGGGCGACTGCGCCATGATAGTATTTGGTATCACCGAAGATGACAAAGATCATCGTTTCCACGCCATCGCTTGCGCCACACTGATACAACAGCTTGTCGAAGAACTAAACATTGAAAGAACCCGTAAAGGTTTATTCCCTGTTCAATTTAGACTTGGCATTAACACAGGTGAAATGCTTGCTGGCAATATGGGTTGTAAAGATAGAATGGAATTCACAGTAGTTGGCGATGCAGTAAACCTTGCATCAAGACTTTGTACCTTTGCATCACCTGGCGAAATCATTATCAACAAAGATATTTATGACCACGAGGACCTTTGCACTCGGGTTATCGCTGAAGAACATATGCCTATTCAGTTACGGAGTCGACAACACCCAGTGCTGACATACCTGATAAAAGGTCTTAGTGGTGAATATCAAGTCATTATGAGCAAACAAACACAATTAATTATTTCAAATCAAGCCGCTGCATGAAAAAATTATTATTAATATTATTAATTTCTACATTCTTCTTCTTAACAGGATGCAGCACCTTAATTAAACAAGATGGCTTACCTTCAATTTCACAAATTGATGAATGGGTTACTAATAATCAATATGGTATTGCACTATCTTCACTAGAACGTATTTCACCTAACGAAAAAATGTTTGTCACTTATATCAATAAGCGCAAGCAAGTTAAAAAACTGGCTGTCATGTATGAAGAAAACATCTTAAGGGCATCACAAGTAGATATAGATAAGGGAAACTGGTCTGGTGCGATTTTAAGTTTAAATGAAGCATTAAATAATTACCCAACCAGCCAGGTTATTCACCAGCGCCATAATATAATTCTTAATGAACATCAAAAACGCATTAACATATTAGATGCAAAAGCATTATTAGCGCGAGCCAAATTACTCTACAATAAGCTACCTATCAGTAAGAAAGAAGTTGCAAATTCACCTATCAATTTTTCTGCCCAATGGGATTTACAGAGTATCGAAAGTGAATTAGCAGACATGAACACCCGTTTGCTCACTATGGCTGGGCAATTAATTGATGACAATGAAGTGTCGCTTGCCGAAAAATGCATTCAACAAGCACGCGTTCTAACTACTGATGAAAAAACACTTTTATCAATTAAGTTACTTCAAGATAAAGTCAATTATCTCAACAAAGTTAAACTTAATGCGTCCACCAAAAAAGCTTACAAAGAAAGGAATAGAACTTTTCTTGTTAAAAAGAAAAATCACCGCTATAAGGTCAAACAACTCGTTAAGAAAACCAATAAAGCCCTCAATAATAATCAATTAATCTTAGCTGAAAAATACCTGACCAGGCTGTTAAAGCTTGAGCCAAGCAATAAAAACTATCCGGCACTACAACTGAAACATCGTGATAAAGTTGACCGACTTGTATATAAGATGACTGCAAAAGGCGACAGCCTTTATCGACAAGAAAAAATCGCTGAAGCAAAAGCTATTTGGGAAAAAGCACTACGCTATGATAAAAGGAATAAAACGCTACAATCTCAAATACGCCGAGCGAATCGTGTTTTAAGCAAACTTAAAGAATTACGTAACAAACGTACCGCCGTTAGACAGTAACATTCTACTTATCAACTGCCACTATTGAATCAACGTTCTGATAACCTCTTGGTAGTTTACGTCCACGTTTACCGTGTTCTGCCATATAATGTTCCATATCTGATTGATTCAAGGTGACATGCTTCTTACCTGATTGAATACGTAATTTTTGATCACCCGTAATTACAGCCATCGCGCAGGCATACTCTTCACCTGCTTTTAGCTTCTTAGAAGGAATATTAATCATCTTAATTCCCTTGCCTCGCGCCATCTCGGGTAGTTGATGAGCATCAATAATCAGCAAATGCCCCTCGCTACTCACAATAGCGACCCAATCTTCGTCAAGATCAGTAATTCGTGAAATACCTAATGCCTTGGAGAACTTACCCGTATTAAGCATGCTCTTACCGGCCTTATTCTTCGCATATAAATCACCAAGACGCGTAATAAAACCATAGCCAGAGGTGCTTGCAACTAAAAATTTATCATCAGGCTTACCAATCATCACTCCTTCAAAGGTCGCTCCATCGGGTGGATTGACGCGGCCTGACAAAGGCTCACCTAGCCCGCGTGCTGAAGGCAAGGAATGTGTTGTTACTGTGTAAACACGCCCCGTTGAATCAAGGAATACGCTTTGCTCATTGCTACGTCCACAGCACGCATCACGAAATGTATCGCCCGCTTTGTAATTAACCGTGAGCGGATCCATTTCATGGCCTTTCGCCGAACGGATCCAGCCCTTCTTAGACAAGATTACTGTAACCGGTTCGGCAGAGACTAATGAACTTTCATCAATCGCCTGTGCTGCATCGCGCACCACAATCGGTGAGCGTCGATCGTCACCAAAGCGTTCCGCATCTTCTTTCAACTCGGTCTTCACTAAGGTTTTTAAGCGTGCTTTCGAACCTAATGTTTTCTGCAAACCATCTCGTTCTTTGGCTAATTCTTTTTGTTCTGCATGAATTTTTATTTCTTCGAGCTTGGCAAGATGTCTTAATTTCAAATTAAGAATAGATTCAGCTTGCAGGTCTGATATCTTAAACCGTTTCATCAATACGGGTTTAGGTTCATCTTCTTTGCGAATGATTTTAATGACTTCATCAATATTCAGGAAGGCAACCATTAAACCATCTAACTCATGCAAGCGCGCTAGTACTTTTTCAAGTCGATGTTCAAGGCGTCGGGTCACCGTTGTAACACGATACTTTAACCATTCAACCAGAATTTCACGTAAATTCCTGACTTTAGGCGTACCATCAATACCGATCATATTCATGTTGACGCGGTAAGTCCGTTCAAGATCGGTCGTAGCAAATAAATGTGCCATTAACTCGTCTCGGTTAATACGATTTGAACGTGGTACTATCACTAGGCGCGTTGGATTTTCATGATCAGACTCATCACGTAAATCTTCAACCATGGGTAGCTTCTTCGCTGTCATCTGCCCAGCAATTTGTTCAAGCACCTTACCACCTGAAACCTGATGAGGTAATGCGGTTATAATAATTTCACCGTCCTCAACTTCATAACAAGCTCGCATACGAATACTACCGCGACCTGTTTCATAAACATCTCGAATTTCTTGTTTAGAGGAAATTATTTCTGCATTAGTCGGATAATCAGGACCTTTAACAAACGTGGTCAACTCCTTAACTGTCGCCTTGCTGTTATCCAGTAAATGAATGCAAGCCGACACCACTTCTTTTAAATTATGTGGAGGTATATCTGTTGCCATCCCCACTGCAATACCGGTTGTACCATTCATTAAAATGTTAGGTATCCGTGCAGGCAAAAGTGTCGGTTCGCGCAAGGTGCCATCAAAGTTAGGCATCCAATCAACCGTACCTTGTTCCAATTCACTCAATAAGGTTTGTGCATAAGCCGTTAGCTTTGATTCTGTGTAACGCATGGCAGCGAAAGACTTGGGATCATCTTGCGAGCCCCAGTTTCCCTGTCCGTCAATAATGGGGTAACGATAGGAAAAGGGCTGAGCCATGAGCACCATGGCTTCATAACAAGCACTGTCGCCATGCGGGTGGAATTTACCTAAAACATCACCCACAGTTCTGGCCGATTTCTTATGTTTTGCGCCAGCTGATAAACCCAGCTCAGACATCGCATAAGTAATTCGGCGTTGTACCGGCTTTAGACCATCACCAATATGTGGTAAAGCACGATCGAGAATCACATACATCGAATAATCGAGATATGCCGACTCCGTAAATTCTTTTAATGGAAGTTCCTCAATTCCTTCAAAATTGAGTTCAGCCGTCGCAGATTCAACTACTTTGGACTTTTTAGACTTCGATGTTTTTCGTTTACCAACCATAGGGGAATTCTTATCTAGTTAACCTTGGCAAGAGCGCCTTTCTTTTCTAACCATTTTTTACGGTCACCGGCGCGTTTCTTCGCCAACAACATGTCCATCATTTCGTCAACTTTGTCTTTAGGTTCTATGGTTAGCCTCACCAAACGACGTGTTTCAGGTGCAATGGACGTTTCACGCAATTGCATGGGATTCATTTCACCCAGGCCTTTAAAACGTTGAATATTCACTTTGCCTCGTTTTTTTTCAGCCTTAATGCGATCTTGTATGCCTTGCAATTCAGCGTCATCAAGCGCATAAAATACTTCCTTGCCCACATCGATACGATATAGCGGTGGCATTGCCACATAAATATGCCCTGCTTCAACCAACGGGCGGAAATGTCTCAAAAATAAAGCACATAATAAAGTCGCAATATGCAAACCATCTGAATCCGCATCCGCAAGAATACAAATACGACCATAACGAAGATCTTTTATATTATCCGAGCCTGGGTCAACGCCAATGGCGACACTAATATCGTGCACTTCCTGAGAAGCCAACACCTGTGTTGAAGCCACTTCCCACGTATTTAATATTTTACCACGCAGTGGCATAATCGCCTGAAACTCACGATCTCGCGCTTGTTTAGCAGAACCACCCGCCGAGTCACCTTCAACTAAAAATAATTCACTTCGTGTCACATCTTGGACACTGCAGTCCGCTAACTTACCGGGCAAAGCCGGCCCAGTGGTGACTTTCTTTCGTGCAACTTTTTTACCCGCAGCCAATCGGCTTTGTGCATTATTAATCGCTAGCATCGCAATCCGTTCACCGGCTTCAGGATGCTGGTTCAACCACATACTAAAAGCATCTTTAGATACACCCGATACAAATGCAGCACATTCGCGCGATGAGAGTCGCTCTTTAGTTTGACCTGAAAACTGTGGATCATGGTGTTTTAACGACAGCACATAACAACAACGATCCCACACATCTTCAGGACTAATTTTCACGCCACGCGGCAATAATTTACGAAACTCGCAGAATTCTCGAACGGCATCGGTTAAACCTGCCCGCAAACCATTAACGTGTGTACCACCCTGTACAGTTGGAATTAAGTTCACATAACTTTCAGCAACCACTTCACCGCTTTCCGGAAGCCATGCAAGTGCCCAGTCCACTGCTTCCTGCTCGCCTTGCAACGAACCCATAAAGGCTTGCTCAGGTTCCATAGCCTGCTTACCAATCGACTCTTCTAAATAATCTTTAAGCCCATCTTCATAACACCAACTTAAGGTTTCTTTGGTTTTTTCATTTTTAAACGTGACTTCAAGACCTGCACAAAGCACCGCCTTAGCACGTAAAACATGAATCAAACGTGGAATAGAATAATTAGTTGAATCAAAATATTTTTCATTGGGCCAGAAACGTAAGGTTGTGCCTGTATTGCGTTGACCCACTTTACCGACAGTTTCTAATTTAGAAGCCGTTTTACCATTCTTAAAGGCAATATTATATTCTTTGCCATCACGACGAATCCAAACTTCAAGGTGTTTTGATAAGGCATTAACCACCGACACACCCACACCATGCAAGCCACCTGAAAACTGATAATTACTATTCGAAAATTTACCACCCGCATGAAGACGCGTTAAAATCACTTCAACACCGGGGATTTTTTCTTTAGGGTGCTTATCAACGGGCATACCGCGACCATCATCTTTTACTTCGATTGAACCATCTTTAAAAAGAGTGACCTCAATCTTTGAAGCATGGCCTGCTAATGCTTCATCAACACTATTATCAATCACTTCTTGAGCAAGGTGGTTAGGCCGCGTTGTATCGGTGTACATACCTGGCCGCTTACGAACCGGATCCAAACCACTTAGCACCTCAATCGAGGCGGCATCGTACTTTTTACTCATGTAGTCTTGAGATCCTTTATATTTAGCTTAATCACTGGTTTCACCCAAACTTTGAAAATCTTCTGGATACTTGACCTTTCTCAGAATTTCATTAACGGGGACGGGTGACTGGCGTTCACCACACATATAGTACTGAAAGAAATTGTAGCGATGTGCCATAAAGCCGCTTTCTTCAATATATGCCCACTTGGAGGTTTGCGCCTTAACGAATTTTTTATCATAAGTGCCATAAGCATAGGTACGATATTCACGCGTTTGGCAACGTATCCCTTCAAATAATACATTATTGGCACCACTGTTTGATCTTATGACAACGGTATAACGAATCAAACCTGCTTTAGGGGAAATTGAAATATTTTTACTATCTAAGTAAAAATCAAATGGCATATCTACGCGGTCAACTTCTACCTTAAGCAAATCATCCGCATGAGGATAAGGAGGTGTAATTACCTCGCCCTCTTGCCATCGCTCTAATTCGGTAAATCCACCGCCTAAATCCGGATCATCGTTTTCCTGCTCTGCAAAGCCGGAAACAGCATACAAGGTGCTTAGAACAAGTAGTGCAGAACAAACAAAATACTTATTTCTTATCATTGCAACAGTGTACCGCGCATAACACTCTCTAAACAAGATCAGCTGCTAAGCTATCTCTCACTGCTGCTAACAAAGGCTCAATGCTTGAAGTGTAGGCTGGGTGATCAATGCCTGCGGAAATAGAAGCGCCTTGCTTAACCGATGCAACCATTTCAGCGCTCAGCTCAAAACGCATAAAATGTACCGCTGAAGTTTTATCATCATCACTACGATCCATGTCTTCATCTGCAATCACAAATACACGATCGAAGTCGGCAACCTGCATCCAAACCTTATCTTCGATACCCACCATTTTTGCCAAAGCTTCCTGACGTTCAGCCACATCGGTGTATTCAATCATAAACGTCGCTTTCCAATTGCTACCATCTGGAATCAACGGATTATAAGCACCGAGTTCCTCTTCAATACCCTCTGCTTCAAATATTTTTTCAATCCGCAGCATCTCCTGTATCTGATATTGAATGGTTAATCGATCCTCAAAATAGAGAGTACAGTGTTCACCAATCATTACTTTACGATTTTTCTTATGTGATAAAACCATCGCTCGAAATTCTGCGCGCTGTTCTGCATAGGTTTCAAGGTTCATTAAATCATCACGTGATAACTTACTCATTATTTTTACTCATCTTTAATTAAATACCATAAGCCTTACGAAGTAGGCTCAGCGGATGTTCTGGATGGCTGCCATCAGCAAGACCTTTAGCAATTTGTTCTCCCGCCATCGGGCAGTCACTCGAATAATGATCAGGTTTTGCTTGTTTAACCCGGTTCACGACGGGTCTTGCGATTTTCATCGAAATGTCATGAAATTCTTTTTTCACTGCATAGGTTCCATCATGTCCCGAACAACGCTCTATAGTATCTATCTCGGTATTAGGTACCATGCTCAAAATATCGCGTGTTTTCATACCCATTTTTTGCACCCGTTGATGGCAAGCAACGTGATAGCTAACCTTGCCTAACGACACAGCAAAATCAGTTTTGAACTTGCCCTCTTTATGCCGCAGCATGAGATATTCAAAGGGATCATAAATAGCCGCTTTAACTTTTTGGACCTCTGGATCATTCGGAAACATCAACGGTAATTCTTGTTTAAACATCAGCACACATGAAGGTACTGGCGCGACAATATCCCAGCCATTATCAACCATCCGCGCTAAAACAGGTATATTTACCTGCTTTGCCTTTTCCACCGCATCCAAATCACCTAATTCCAACTTAGGCATTCCGCAACATTGTTCCTTATTAACCAAGGTAACAGGGATATTATTGTGCGCGAAAATCGCAAGTAAATCTTCACCTAACTCAGGCGCATTATGATTGCCATAACAAGTAGCAAATAAGGCAACACGACCAGTTGTGTGTTCAGTTGCTTCACCGGCATCATCTGCTAATCCATTATTAGATACTCGCTTGCGCAAACTATTTGAGTAATAGTTTGGCACGACGGCATCAGCATGCACGCCCAATGTTTTTTCTAATAAATACCTTAAAGGTTTACTACTATTAGCACTGTTCACAATACCCGACACAATAGGAATACCGGCTAATTTTCCAACCGTATCTGTTGAAGATAAAATTTTATCTCGAGTACTTGCCCCCTGCTTTTTAAACTTAATCGCCTTAGCGCGCAACATGGTATGCGGGAAATCTAAATTCCATTCATGCGGTGGCACATAAGGACATTTAACCAAGTAACATAAATCACAAAGGTAACAATGATCGACAACTTTCCAGTAATCTTGTTTAGCAACGCCATCCACTTCCATCGTGTCTGATTCATCAACCAAATCAAACAAAGTCGGGAACGCATGACATAAACTCACACAACGACGACAGCCATGACAAATATCATAAATGCGCTCAAGTTCCTCAAATAAATTATCTTCATTCCAGAAAGAATCGCTATGCCAATCAAGCGGATGTCGAGTGGGCGCTTCCAGGCTACCTTCACGAATCACTGTCTTACTCATTGCTTAAATCCTTGCTCACTAAAGTTTACTTACGCTAAAGACACCAAAGCCGGCATAAAGCCGGCCTTGATTCATCGATACATCATGACCGGCTTAGTCGTCTAATGTATCAAGTGCTTTTTGAAAACGGTTCGCATGCGAACGTTCTGCTTTAGCGAGTGTTTCAAACCAATCCGCAATTTCATCAAACTCTTCTTCACGTGCTGATTTAGCCATGCCTGGGTACATATCTGTGTACTCATGTGTTTCACCGGCAATCGCGGCTTTCAGGTTATCTGATGTAGCGCCAATAGGTAGACCGGTTGCCGGATCACCCACCACTTCTAAATATTCAAGGTGACCGTGTGCATGGCCTGTTTCACCTTCAGCGGTCGAACGAAAAACAGTCGCTACATCGTTATAACCTTCAACGTCAGCCTTTGCTGCGAAGTATAAGTAACGACGGTTAGCCTGTGATTCACCGGCAAATGCGTCTTTTAGGTTGTCTTCTGTCTTACTGCCTTTCAGGTCCATACGGATATTCCTCCAAAAATTTAGTCAATAAATAAACTTAGGCCATCTTTCGTCGACCTTTAGAATGATTCTAAATTACGCCATTCACCAATTCCTGTCAAGCAATCAGTCTATCGCGTTTCATCAAGTTTGACGCTCATGGCCTAGCTGCGGTAACGTAGCCGCGATAAGAGAGAATATGCGCTCTACTAGCAAATTAAAAGCCTAAATTATGCCTAAAAAATCTGATAAAAAAACGGCCTCAACTGATTTTGAAACATCTATGGCTGAACTCGAGTCATTAGTTGAGCGAATGGAACAAGGTGAAACCAAACTCGAAGATGCCTTACAGGACTTTGAACGAGGTATTGCCTTAACCCGTGCCTGTCGTCAATCACTGTCTGACGCTGAACAAAAAGTACAAATACTACTAGAGCAAAATGAACAAGCAGCTCCAGAGAGCTTTAACGACGGTGACTAATAACAGCGAACTACAAACACTGATTGAGCAATCTCAACAACGTGTCGAAAAGATGCTCAATCACTGGCTACCAGATGCCAACACGCTTCCCAATGACTTGCATGCTGCCATGCGCTATAGCGTCTTAAACGGGGGTAAACGTGTCAGAGCGGTGCTTGTTTACATGGTCGGTGAAGCACTGAATATTGACATTGAAGCTCTCGATGGTCCTGCCTGTGCTGTTGAAATCATCCATGCCTATTCGCTTATTCATGACGATTTACCGGTCATGGATGACGATGACCTACGCCGAGGTAAACCCACCTGCCATCGTCAATTTGACGAAGCCACTGCGGTCTTAGCCGGTGATGCGCTACATTCTCTTGCCTTTTATATCCTTGCACATGATCCCGCCATTCAGGCAAGCGATCACAAACGTCTTAAAATGGTTGAAGGCCTAGCAAACGCTATTGGCTCGCGTGGTATGGCCGGTGGTCAAGCCATCGATCTAGCGAGTGAGGGGAAAACCCTCACACTGGCTGAGCTCGAAAATATGCATATTCACAAGACCGGTGCGTTAATTCGTGCCAGTGTTGAATTAGCCGCTCTTTCTGGCGATTGCCCCCTTAGCCACCAGAAGGCACTCGACAAATACGCTAAGTGTATCGGGCTTTCATTCCAGATCCGCGACGACATTCTCGATATCGAAGCCGATACAGAGACCTTAGGCAAGCCACAAGGTGCCGATCTTGCCAGAAATAAGTCAACCTACCCATCTTTGCTTGGCATGAGCGAATCCAAACGCTGGGCGAACGAACTCCATCTCGATGCAACACAAGCAATTGAAATAATTGGAGAAAAATCCAAAGCTTTAAATTGGCTTTCAAGTTACATTATTGAACGCGGTAATTAACAACTATAAAGTCACACTTTTAGCCCTTCTTAGTGACAATTTCCTTGCATGTTGGCCTACAAAGACCGATCATTGCCGGCCTTAAAATGCCTTAAAATGCCTTAAATCAACATGACGACGACCGACAAATATCCGCTATTAAGCCAAATCGATGATCCCAGCGATCTCCGCAAGCTAAAAGAGTCAGAATTGACCCAGCTTGCCGACGAGGCACGCCAGTTTCTCATTGAAACGGTCAGTCAAACAGGTGGGCATTTGGCTGCCAATCTCGGTACCGTTGAGCTAAGTGTCGCCCTACATTATATATATGAAACCCCACATGATCAGTTGGTTTGGGATGTGGGTCACCAAAGTTATATCCATAAAATTCTAACTGGTCGACGTGATGCAATGTCGAGCATACGACAAGCCGATGGCTTAGCTGGTTTTCCTAAACGTAGCGAAAGTAACTATGACAGTTTTGGGGTGGGTCACTCCAGCACGTCCATTAGTGCCGCATTAGGTATGGCAATCGCCTCAAAACAAACCGGCACCGATAAACACGTGTGTGCCATTATTGGTGATGGCGCAATGACGGCAGGCATGGCTTTTGAAGCCCTCAACCATGCTGGTGATCTGGATGCCAATCTATTAGTTATTCTAAATGACAACGATATGTCAATTTCGCCTAATGTTGGCGGGCTATCAAACTACTTAGCAAGAGTGCTGTCTGGCAAACTTTATTCTGGTATGCGCCAAGGCAGTAAAAAAGTGCTCAGCACCATTCCTCCTGTTTGGGAATTGGCTCGACGTGCTGAAGAACATGTTAAAGGCATGGTAGTACCCGGTACTCTGTTTGAAGAACTTGGTTTTAACTATATTGGCCCTATTGATGGTCACGACTTACCTACCTTAATTAAAAC
Organism: uncultured Granulosicoccaceae bacterium; assembly: GCA_964542925.1. GTDB lineage: Bacteria > Pseudomonadota > Gammaproteobacteria > AKS1 > AKS1 > Sulfuriflexus. The sequence goes on from CAZIWG010000001.1 coordinate 34,735, forward strand.
CTTGCGCAACATGCGAAAATTACCCGGTCCACAGTTCCTGCATATCGTCACCCAGAAAGGCAAAGGCTACGCGCCTGCTGAAGATAACCCTTGTGGTTTCCACGGTGTCTCAAAATTTGATCCTGAAAGTGGAGAAGCACTTTCTAAACTAGGCAGTGGCCCTACTTACACGCAAGTATTTGGTCAATGGCTCTGTGATATTGCAAAGCAAGATCCAAATATGATGGCGATAACACCGGCGATGCGTGAAGGATCAGGCATGGTTGAATTTGCTGAGCAATTTCCTAAACAATATATTGATGTCGGTATCGCCGAACAACACAGTGTGACCCTTGCCGCCGGGCTTGCCTGCGAAGGCATCAAGCCCATCGTTGCTATTTATTCAACCTTCTTGCAACGCGGTTACGATCAACTGATTCATGATGTTGCCATCCAAAACTTACCGGTTTTGTTTGCCATCGATCGCGCAGGCTTAGTCGGTCCTGATGGTCCAACGCACGCAGGCATGTTTGATTTAACTTACCTGCGCTGTGTGCCTAACTTAATGGTCATGACCCCAACTAACGAAGATGAATGTCGCCAAATGCTTTACACCGGCTACAAGCATAATGGCCCTGCTGCCGTTCGATACCCTCGTGGCACCGGTATCGGTGTTAAACCCAATCCCACCATGACAGAATTACCCATTGGTCGTGGGCTTATCACTCGACAAGGACAACGTGTTGCCTTGCTAGTATTCGGTAGCCCACTCGCTGAGGCAAGTATTGCTGCTGAAAGCCTTAATGCCACCGTAGTGAATATGCGCTTTGTGAAACCAATAGATGATGCATTAATTGCTCAACTCACCACCACTCACGATCTCCTCGTCAGTATCGAAGAAAATGTTATCGCCGGTGGCGCAGGCAGTGCTGTGCACGAATCTCTCACCGCTCAGGGCATTACCATGCCCTTACTACAACTAGGGCTACCTGATAAATTTGTCGACCACGGCGAACGAGATGCGCTATTAAGTGCCTGTGGACTCGATTCCAATGCTATAATTCGCGCGGTTGAAAATAGGCTTGAAGATGCCGATTGCGTGCCACAGCCAGTACGCGTAAAATAATCCCTAGTATTTTAGTCAGGTTATAATCATGAACACCCGATATACGCTGAAAGTAGTCTCTGATTTTGCATCAGCGCATACCTTGCGGGACTATCCTGGTGCGTGTAGTCGGATGCATGGCCATAACTGGAAAGTGGAAGCGGAAGTGACCGCAGCCAAACTGGATAATGTCGGCATGGGGATTGATTTTAAAAAGATAAAATCAGCGGTAAAAGAATTAACAGATATGCTCGATCACCGTTACTTAAACGAGATTGAGCCCTTCGACAGTATTAACCCGACTGCCGAAAATATCGCGGCTTGGTTATACCAAAGCTTAAGCGAAAAACTAAACAATGAACACATACAAGTTAGCGCCATCACACTTTGGGAAACCGAACGCGCCTGTGTCAGATTTACTGAGGAATAAAGAGCATGGCTACAACCACTTCTGGCAGCGAGATTGCCGACGTTCAAAACACTGTAGACACCCGCCAGATCGCGATTGACAAAGTTGGCATTAAAGACATTCGACATCCTGTCGTGGTCAATGATCGCAGTGGTGGTCAACAGCACGTAGTTGCTAATTTCAATATGTACGTGAACTTGCCGCACAATTTCAAAGGCACGCACATGTCACGTTTTGTTGAAATTTTAAACCAACATGAACGTGAACTCACCGTGAAGTCATTTAAAGAAATGATGACCGAAATGATCCAACGCCTCGATGCCAATTCAGGTCACATTGAAATGAGTTTCCCTTATTTCATGAATAAAAAAGCACCCGTATCCGGTGTTGAGAGTTTGCTTGATTATGATGTGACCTTCATCGGCAAAATCGAAAACAACAATCCCATGCTCACTGTAAAAGTTGTTGTTCCAGTTACCAGTCTTTGCCCTTGTTCAAAGAAAATTTCTGATTATGGCGCACATAATCAGCGTTCACATGTCACTGTTTCAGTCGAAACCGCTGGCTTCATCTGGATTGAAGATATTATCGATCTAGTTGAGAAACAAGCCTCTTGCCAGCTATACGGTTTACTAAAACGCCCTGACGAAAAACACGTTACCGAAGAAGCTTATAATAATCCTAAATTTGTTGAAGACATGGTACGAGATGTCGCGGCACAATTAAACAGTGATGATCGTATTACTGCTTATACTGTAGAGTCAGAGAATTTTGAATCCATCCACAATCACTCTGCTTATGCCTTAATTAGCAAAAATAAAACACAAAGCTAAAATTTCTTTTTTAGCTTTAAGCGTTGACCTTCATGCGCCATATTAAGTTGGCCGAGGAATGACATACCCAGTAATACTTTGTGCGGGCTATCGCTATCATTCACAAAGGCTTTCACATTTCTTAAGGTGATATCACCAACTTGCACCTTATCCAAGGTGATATTCCATGTTTTAACAATACCGTTCGCGGTTCTGGCATAGCTGCGTTTGCCATATTGGCGGTAATCTATTCCTAATCGACGTGCTTCATTGCGGCTCATTGCAATATGTGACGCACCCGTATCAACAAGAAAATTAACCGGGAAATTATTGATACTACCAATTATTGTAAACATTCCTAATTGATTTTTATAAATAGATACTTCAGGTTGTTCATCACGTTTGAAGCTCGAACCGATGTGGCTGCCTAAACGATAACTGTTCCTTACCCCATCAATTTCAAGCACCGCTTCGTCACTATTTGAAGAAATGAGTAACACCCCTTCAGGAGATGGCTTACCGAGTTTGAGAATACGCTGCTTACCTTCTATTTTAAGCATCACTTTATCTCGAAATAAACCTAATACAACAATATCAATGGCAAAAACGTTATTTGTAAATACTAACAGCATTAAGCCCAAAAGGTTGCCACGCCATTTCATTCTTAAGTTATTTTCTGCGTATGTGATAACGGTCTCCAGAGGAACGGGTTAAATCAATTTCAACCCGTTGGCGACTCCAACCGTGTTTCTTGTCGTGTGCTTCGACATAAACAATGGATTGATCAGCAGGAATAGAAATATTGGCAAGACTTCGGGTAAACGGTTGTTCATTAATATGTGGATGAAACAACACCCGTGTTTTATATAAATGTCCCTTCCCATCAACAATACGCCAAGCATCGGCATAATGCTCCCAACTTACATCGTTATGCTTTAAGGTCACTTCTGCACGCCAACCTGAATCCGTTTCCTGCATGTAGACGTTAATTATTTCGACTTCATTGGCCTGTGAAAGTTGAGAGAAACTCATCACCAAGCCAAACATTATCATTAAAAATAAGCGTTTCACCGATTTAACCCCTTTTCCCTGACAATGACAGTTATTCAATAGTATCTGACCTTTGCCTATTCAGAACGTTCACCCATCTACACGGCTGAATCTACAAAGAACAACACTAACAACTGTAGACCAACTGCTGCATATATGCCCGCCAGTACATCATCAATCATAATCCCAAAGCCACCTGATACCTTGGCATCTAACCAGGCTATGGGCCAAGGTTTCCAGATATCAAATAAACGAAATAAAATAAAACCCGCGATGACCCATATCAGCCCCGCTGGTGCTAAAAACATCGTGATTAAATAGCCAACGATTTCATCCCAAACAATAGCCGGATGATCGTGAACGCCGAGCTTATTGGCTGCTGAACCGCACAAAAACACCCCAACAGCCAATAACAATAACGTTACGAGTGAATAATAAACAATCGATAACGGTTGCATGAACCAATACAAGGGAACCGCGACTAAGGTGCCAAACGTGCCCGGAGCAAAACGTGCTAGCCCACTACCAAAACCAAGTGCCAGAAAAAGGACCGGATCTTTGATTGCACTAAAGGGAATAGGAACTGGTTTCAAGATATACGCTCCTTATCAACATTCTGACTAAAGTGTTCAAAACCCGCTTGTTGTGGTGGTAGTAATTGCCCTGTTGAGGTGAAGCAATCAATTCCTTGTTTGGCAACAACCGTGCCTATTCGCGTTATCGTGCAGTATTGATGCTCAATACGTAGAATCTCTGCTTCCGGAACCGTAAAACAAAGTTCGTAATCATCACCAGCCGTTAGTGGTAAAGACCAGTCATCATCAACGGTTGTTGATTTCACTGACGTTGATATGGGCAAGCTTTCAAGTTGTAAGCTCGCGCCCAAGTCACTAACAATTAATAGATGACCAAGATCAGCCAGTAGTCCGTCGGAAATATCGATCGCAGCCGTCGCTATACCAAGCAAAGATTGCCCCAATGCAACACGGGGTATTGGTCTGTTTAATCGCACTAAACAATCTTCATCAACCTCATGCTTGGAAAACAATTGCTGCAATGCAAATCCCGCATCACCCAGCTTACCTGAAACAAAAATCGCATCCCCTATTTGCGCGCCATGTCGTGACAAATACTGATTGGAATTAACTGTGCCCTGCAAGGTTAGACTTAAAGTCAATGGGCCTTGTGTCGTATCACCGCCAATTAACTGCACTGAGTGTTGTGCAGCTAAATCAAATAAGCCTGTTGAAAATTGTTGTAACCATTCCTCATCTGACTCAGGTAATGTCAGTGCTAAAGAAACCCAACGAGGTTGCGCACCCATCGCGGCTAAATCACTCAGGTTAACGGCCATGAGCTTATAACCAATATCATAAGGGTGGGTTGTCTGTAGAAAATGAACACCTTCCACCATGGTATCGGTCGAGACCACTAACTGTTCATTAGACGCTAACTGCATAACAGCGGCATCATCGCCTATACCAACAACAACATCATCACGTGTAATCGTTTGTTGGGAAAAGTACTTTTCTATCAGATTGAATTCACTGCATGACATATGAAGTGCTCATTTGATATTAGGCTTAGGACTTCATTTCCATTGCACGTAATTTTTTAGCGACCTGATCAATAATGCCATTAACATATTTATGACCATGCTCTGCACCAAAACGTTTTGCCAATTCTATCGATTCATTAATAACAACGCGATAGGGAACATCTAAACAAAATTCAAGTTCATACACAGCTAAGCGTAAGACCGCTCGTTCAACCGGATCAACTTCATCAATCGGTCGATCTAAAAAGGGCTCTAGATGATCATCTAATTCGTGAAGATGTAAGGGAACTTGGCGAAAGAGTTGTTTGAAATATTCGACATCGACTTTCTTCATGTCGTATTCGGCAAGGAATTGTGCTTCGATATCAGCAAGATTATCTCCTGCTAATTGCCATTGATAGAGTGCTTGCACGGCATTACGCCTTGCTTTGGTCCGAGCCTTACTCACTGACTGATCCTACGATTGGTTGCATAAAATAAATCACACTTACTTATCAAGTTCACGTAATAAATTAACCATTTCAATCACAGACATTGCTGCTTCACCGCCTTTATTGCCGGCTTTGGTCCCTGCACGTTCAATCGCCTGCTCAATACTTTCAACTGTTAGCACACCAAACCCAACCGGTAAGCCTGTTTGCATACTCACGCTGGCTAATCCTTTAGAACATTCACCTGCTACAAAATCAAAATGTGGTGTTGCACCACGAATCACCGCGCCTAATGCAATAATGCCATCATAACGACCAGACGTTGCGAGTTTCTGTGCTGTCAATGGAATTTCATGTGCACCCGGAACCCAAACCACATCAATATCTTTATCTGCTGCACCATGTTGTTTCAATGTATGTACTGCACCATCAACCAATGCTTTAACAATAAAGTCATTAAAGCGACTTGCAACTAATGCAAACCGTGCGCTGCGTACAGATAAATCACCTTCAATTACATTTACACCTGACATGAAAAACCCCTTAAACCAAAATATTTACTCAAAACTCACGTAATCGCTAATTTCTAATCCAAAGCCAGAAAGACCATGCAGTTTTACTTTTGAGCCCAGTATTTGCATCTTACTCACACCCAAATCGACAAGAATTTGCGCGCCTAAACCAAAGGTGCGTAAATCTCCCTGCGCCTGTTGTGGCAAGTTTACACCAGTCTGTTGCTGATGGTAATTTTTGATATGTTGTAAAATCGTATTCGAGTCATTAGAACTACGTAGTACAATCACAATCCCAGAGCCATTCTCTGATACCCGCTGCATAGCTGCATCCAAACTATGGCTGCAACCGTCAAACAACCCGCCCAATGAGTCACATAAGCTATTCAACATATGAACCCGAACCAAGACAGGTTTGTCCATACTAGGCTCACCATAGACCAATGCCATGTGGATATTTTCATCGTAGGCATCAAGATAGGAAACTAAACGAAAATCACCATATTGTGTTGGCATGGTGCATTCTTCCATACGCTCTACGGTTTTTTCATTCTCAATTCGATAATGAATTAAATCCGCTATGGTGCCCATCTTTAAGCCATGCTGTTCTGCAAAGACTTCCAGATCATCACGGCGCGCCATGGTGCCATCTTCATTGAGAATTTCAACAATCACACTCGATGCTTCACAACCTGCAAGCTTGGCGAGGTCACAACCAGCTTCAGTATGCCCTGCACGTGTCAACACTCCACCGGGCTGGGCTTTAAGTGGAAAGATATGCCCTGGCATCACAATATCATCCGGTCTTGCATCCACTGCAATCGCCGCATGTACAGTTGTTGAACGATCCGCAGCAGAGATGCCCGTGGTCACACCACGTGATGCTTCAATCGATACTGTAAAATTAGTCCCGTGCGCATCAGTATTATTGATGACCATCAAGGGTAAATTAAGTTGCTTACAGCGGTCTTCTGTCATGGTCATGCAAATGAGTCCCCGACCATGGGTTGCCATAAAATTAATCGCTTCTGGCGTTACTTTTTCAGCGGGGATAATCAGATCGCCTTCATTTTCGCGATCTTCATCATCCATCAAGATAACCATCTTACCTTGACGCATTTCTTCAATAATTTCTTCAACCTTACTTAAAGCCATAATCTTTCTTCACAATTAAACGTCGTTGTTAATTAAATTAGTTGCCTGAGGCAAAACCATTTTCCGCTAAAAATGCTTGCGTTAATTCAGCCCCACTGGCACCGGCTTGAGCCGCCTTATCACCGAGTAACAAGCGTTCTAGATAACGCGCAATAATATCCACCTCAAGATTAACCTTTGTGCCCACAGCAAAGTGGGCCATGGTTGTTTGTTCAAGGGTATGAGGGACGATATTTAATTCAAATACATCACCATCCACCGTATTAACCGTTAAACTAATACCATCGATACAAATCGAACCTTTTTCAGCAATGTAGCGCGCCAATGCAGCAGGAGCACGCACACTAAACTTAACTGATCGTGCATCCGCCTGACGGTGGATAATTTCGCCAAGACCATCTACGTGACCACTGACTAGATGCCCACCTAATGCAGTTGTGGGTGTTACTGCTTTTTCAAGATTGACTGCCGAGTTCTTTTTCAGATTACCTAGTCCTGTTCGCGACAAAGTTTCCCCTGACACATCTGCGCTAAAGCCATCTGAATGTTTTTCAATCACCGTCAAACAAACACCACTAACAGCAATACTGTCACCCAGTTCAATATTTGCAAGTTCAAGTCCCGCTGTGTTCAAGCGCACACGTTTATCACCCCCTACATCTTGCATAGAGGCAATTGAACCGACTGCTTGAATAATCCCTGTAAACATAAACTACTCTGATCCGTAATTCGGTCTAATCGTAAAACGCCAATCAACACCCACTTTTCTCACATCTTCGATCTCTAAAGTGAGACTCTGTGCCATGGTTTCTAAGCCCGGCAAATGAAATAAACCACGCGCCGTATCGCCCATTAATTTGGGCGCCATGTAGATAATCATTTCATCCACTAAATGTTCTTGTAACAAGGCACCCGTTAAACCTGCACCCGCTTCGACCATTACTTCATTCACTTGTAACTCGGCTAGCTCGTGCATCAACGCGGTTAAATCAACGCGGCTATTTCGAGCCGGTAACATAACAATTTCAGCACCTGCGTCTTGCAACGCATTACGCCGGTTCGGTGCCGCATCCGCCAACGTGGCTATTTTTACTGTCCCCGATTGCCTAAATACCGACGACTGCGGTGACACTTTTAATTCACTATCAACGATCACTCGTAATGGTTGTTCACTGCGCTGTTCTGCTTCATCACAACGTGCCGTTAATGAAGGATTATCAGACATCACTGTGCCACTACCCGTTAAAATAACCGAGCTACGTGCTCGCAAGCGATGCACATCTTCACGTGCCGCTGCTGACGTAATCCATTTGCTTTCACCCGAAGCCATCGCGGTTCGTCCATCAAGACTCATCGCCATTTTGCAGCGCACCCATGGACGCCCTGCTCGCATGCGTTTTAAATAACCTGGGTTCAGCGCTTCTGCCTGTTGTTCAAGCAAACCACTTTCAACGCTGATACCTGCCTCAGTTAATAACGCTACACCTTTACCTGCAACTTGTGGGTTCGGATCAATCATAGCTATTACAACCCGAGCAATGCCTGCATTAATTAACGCCTGAGCACACGGCGGCGTACGGCCGAAATGCGAACAAGGTTCCAACGTGACATAAGCAGTTTTTCCTTTAGCCTTCTCACCAACCTCATTTAGGGCATTCACTTCCGCATGCCCTTCACCCGCCCGAACATGCCAACCTTCTGCTACAACTATTTCGCCATCCGCAATGACACAGCCTACGCGAGGGTTTGGATCGGTACTGTATAAACCGCGCTGTGCCAGTTTGATTGCAACTGACATATGCGAAAAATCAATAGAAGAAAATTGCGCTTGTGCCATGATCAAGTCGGTTTATCGCAACAGCTTAGCTGGCGGGATCCGTTTTTCCTTTACGTGATTTAATATTGGTTACCTTTTTACTTGCCGTGGGCAACAAAGAAAGTTGTTGTCGGCGTACTTCTGATGAAGAAGGCTCGCGTTGCAACTTTTCAATCTCTTCTCGAAATTCATTTATGTCTTCAAAACTACGATAGACTGATGCAAAACGAACATAGGCAACATGATCTAATTCACGTAATTGCTCCATCACGCATTCCCCAACCATAATCGATGGGACTTCTCGATCACCCGTCGCGCGAAGCCGTTGCTTAATATGACTAATCGCCGCATCAATTTGTTCTGTTTCAACCGGACGCTTTTCCAAGGCACGCATAATACCTGATGCCAATTTATTCTCATCAAAGGGCACCCGACTACCATCGGTCTTCACAATGCGAGGCATGACGAGTTCTGCCGTTTCATACGTTGTAAAACGTTCTGAACAAGTTAAGCACTGGCGACGGCGACGCACTGCATCACCTTCATTCGCAAGTCGCGAATCGATGACTTTAGTTTCTTCTGCGTTACAGAACGGGCATTGCATTTCAACGCTCCCCTGCTATGAAAAAAACGACAATAATGATCAATCAGCTTTGTAAACAGGCAAGGTACTGCAAATATCCAGTACTTGTGCTTTTACATTTTCAATCACTGACTGGTCTTCCATGTTATCTAATATGTCACACATCCAACCGGCTAATTGACTTGAATCCGCTTCACTAAATCCACGCGTTGTAATCGCCGGCGTACCGACACGAATACCGCTGGTCACAAACGGTGACTGAGGATCATTCGGTACTGAATTTTTATTTACAGTAATATTCGCAGCACCTAGTGCCGCTTCAGCATCCTTACCAGTAATGCCTTTTTCGATAAAATCGACCAAGAACAAATGATTATCCGTTCCGTTTGAGACAATTCTGAAACCACGTTCTAAAAATACTTCCGCCATGGCGCGTGCATTATCAACAACTTGCTGCTGGTAAACTTTAAACTCCGGTTGCAATGCTTCCTTGAAAGCAACCGCTTTAGCAGCAATTACATGCATTAACGGGCCGCCTTGAATACCGGGGAAAATTGCTGAATTGAGTTTCTTTTCAATTTCAGGATTAGCTTTAGCTAAAATGAGTCCGCCACGAGGGCCTCGCAAGGTTTTGTGGGTAGTGCTCGTTGTAATATCTGCGATTTGAGTTGGATTGGGGTAAATACCTACAGCAACAAGGCCTGCAACATGTGCCATATCCACCATAAAGTAAGCACCCACTTCATCTGCAATATCACGAAAACGCTGCCAATCCACCACACGTGAATAAGCACTGAAACCGGCAATAATCATTTTAGGTTTATGCTCTTTGGCTAACGCTTCCACTTGTGCGTAATCAATTTCACCGGTTGATTCATCTAAACCATATTGCACTGCATTATAGATTTTACCCGAGAAGCTCACCTTCGAGCCATGCGTTAAATGGCCGCCATGTGCCAGGCTCATACCTAATACAGTATCACCTGGTTGCAGCAATGCCATGTAAACGGCTGCGTTCGCCTGGGAACCCGAATGAGGCTGTACATTGGCATAATCTGCGCCAAATATTTCTTTAGCACGATCAATCGCCAACTGCTCGGCGATATCCACATATTCACAACCACCGTAATAGCGCTTATGAGGGTAGCCTTCTGCATATTTATTAGTTAAAACAGAGCCTTGCGCTTCCATCACACGTGGGCTGGCATGGTTTTCAGAGGCAATCAACTCGATATGCTCTTCCTGTCGACGTTCTTCAGCCTGCATGGCATCCCATAATTCTGCGTCAAAACCAGCGATTGTCTCATTACCAAACATCTTGTTAATCCTCTAACACCTACGAAAACATAGGTAACTTGTTGAATTTATATAATTAATTCCTAATTCCAGCCAATATTGCCTGTCAATAAATATACCCTGACACGGACGATACCGTTTCTTCTGAAAAGGGCGCATAGGATACCCGATCTGGGCTTCAGATGCATGAAATCAGGTATAACAGACGTAATTTTTGCGTCTATTTATTAAAGAGAAGGGTACGTTGTTAGCTACTCTCTGCTAACGGGAGAGTACAATTCAAGACGCCTGAATAGGTCCTTGATTTAGTTTAAGCCAATAATCACTAATTTTCTCAACTGCATCAACAAACTGGCGATAATCAACCGGCTTACGAATATAGCTATTTGCTCCAGACTCGTAACTAATTTGGATATCAATGTCTTCATTTGATGAGGTCAATACAACAACAGGCAGGCTACGCGTACGCTCATCAGCACGTACTGCTTTCAATACTTCGTGCCCATTAACACGTGGTAAATTTAAATCCAGCAACACAACCTGAGGTAAGGCGTTCTGCACACAGCCACGCGAAAATAAAAAATCGAGTGCTTCCACACCATCATGTGCGACCACGACATTTTCAGCCATTTTATGGTGACGAAGTGCCCTTAGCGTCAGCTCTTCATCATCGGGATTATCTTCAACCAACAATATTCTTGTCGCACTGCAACCCATACCTATTCTCCGAGTGTGAAAAGTATTATAGCCCCGTTACCCGAAGCACTTTCCGCCCAAACTTCACCTTCATGCCGGCGAACAATACGCTGCACCGTTGCTAAACCAATACCTGAACCTTCATATTCTTCATTTGAATGCAGTCTTTGAAAAGGCTCAAACATTTTGTGCTTATACTTCTCGTCAAACCCCGCACCATTATCACGAACATAATAAACCTTATGGTCTTCTTTATGCTCAACACCAAATTCAATCTGCGCATTTTCTGTGCGAGAAGTAAACTTCCAAGCATTACCAATCAGGTTTTCAAACATCACTAATAATAGCCGCTCATCACCTGAAACCATACAACCTGATGTACAATTAAAATCCACTTTACGCGCTGGATCACGCTCGGTCAATTGTTCAATAACACGCGTTGCTAACTTCCCTAAATTCACAGACGATGTTGACATATCTGATCGTACAACTTTCGACAAACTCAGCAAATCATCAATTAACTCTCCCATTCGCTGACTTGAGGCACAGACCCTATTGAGATAGTTACAGGCTTGTTCATCAAGTTGTGCTGAATAATCTTCAAGTAAGGCTTGACTAAACCCATCAATACTACGCAGAGGCGCGCGTAAATCATGCGACACTGAATAACAAAATGATTCTAGTTCGCTATTGGCAATCTTAAGCTTATGGGTTCGTTCTTCGACCTTTTCTTCTAAATGCTCTTGATATTCTCTAAGCTCATTTGTGACTTCTTTGCGTTCGGTAATATCCGTTTGAATACCCACGTACTGATAAGGCTTACCTTGTTTGTTAATAAAAGGTACGATCGTTGTATCAACCCAATAATAACTACCATCCTTTCGTTTATCCTGAATTTCACCATGCCATATTTGTCCCCTGCGAATGGTACCCCAAAGTGATTTAAAGAAGTCATCATCATTAAAACCTGAGTCAAGGATACTGTAATTCTTCCCCAATAATTCGCCTTTTAGATAACCCGTTAGATCACAAAACTTATCATTGACATAGGTTAATTTTCCGTCTTGATCCGTAATTCCCACAACAGCATGTGCATCCAGTGCTAATTTAATGTCCGTTAGATCTTTGTTCGATGAATAAATTTGATGTGAAGCATAACTTAATGCATGTTCAAGCTGTTCAATTTCAAATGCACTTTTCTCAAACTGCATAACCTTACCCGTGTTTTTATACAAGCCTCTTGCAAATTTCGTTGCATTTCCTATGGCTCGCATTGGTTTTTTTAACAACAGCACTAATATCAACACACTAATTACAAATGCAATAACAGCTGATGTAATACCATTACGCCATATCTCTGCTTGTATTATTTCTGCACTCTCAAGACTATATTCAAGTCGAACCCAACCGAGGCTGCCTTTTTCAATAGGCTGCCAAATTTTCATTGTTGTTCCAGAAATAGATACGAATTCTTCTTCACTTGCAGGTAAATCAATATTTTGTTGATTAAAAAAAGGTTCAATAATACCCTCTTTGCCTCTTTGTACATTGGCAAAAACGGTCCCTGTTGAGTCTGTAATAATCAACCCATCCACTTCAGGAAAAGCCGACGCGTGTAGTAACAATTCTTCCAATGCACCAAAATCTTTAGTGACCAAATAATTACCGGCAACCAACGCAGTATTCCTAACTAATGTCTGGGCTTGGGTTTGATCAGAGCGTAAGGCAAAAGCAAGTTGTTCGCTACCAACTTTCCATGTAAACAATAGAATCGCTATAGCAACAGCAAATGCACCTAATACGACTAATTGAAAATAAAGCCTTCTGATCAGTGGCGGCTTAGTCACTGATTTTTTATTGATCGATGACATTATTGTATTTTACCGCGGTATTTTTCTAAGTTAAATTGTTCAAGAAAAGCATAATCCCTTTGGTAATCGGCACGGACAGGTGATAAAACTTGAATACCCATTAGTAATTTCCTGCCTTGCTCCGTATCTCGTAACGATAGAATACTGCGAAAAAATGCAGCTTGGACTTTAGCCGGGACACGTCTATGAGCAGCTAATGGATGTGCCGCCACACCCGGTATTTCATATAAAACTCGCAATAATTGCCGTAGTGATTTCGGTTGGCTAGCTAATGTAGCATTCACCCCACCCCCCGCACTGACAAAATTTCGCACTACATTTCTATAAACATTACCGTGTGTGCCAACATAACGAGGAGTAAAATCAATACCCACCTTTTCTCTTAACCAGGCACGCAAATACAATGATGCAGCAAATGCATTGGGGGAAGGAAAAGCAATCGTTTTACCTTGCAATTCATCGATGCTTTTTATTGGGCTATCTTTCGGCACAACAACTAAGCCGACTAATTGTTTATCTGCATCACGTAATAAAGGAATATAATCTTGTCTCTGTCGTGCAAGCACAAGATGGTACGGTGATAAATAACTAAAATCAGGTTCACCACGCTGTAATGCTTTTATGAATTCTTTAAAGTTTTTATACGTTTGTATTTCTAAACGCACACCCATGTCCTTTTGAACCTGCTCAATAACAGGTCGCCAATAACGGTAAATCAGCAATGGAGTGTGTTGGGGGACAATAGCAATTGTATAAACAGGTTGCTTAGCGAAAGAAAATAAAGGAAAACTGCAAAAAAACACCACTAGCAGCCAGCGGCTGCCTCTCTTGAAAAATTTCATCAGGTAATCCCTCCCAGATGCGTAGCCATTATTTTTTTTGTATTGGCTTTGACCTCAGTAAGGATAACTATAGCAGATTAAATAGATTGTGCCGCCCGAGCTTGTCGATCCCACCATACTCTTATGCCAAGCAGGAAAATAAGTATGACACCATAAATAACAGGTTCTTGTACATCGGCTTTAACGAGCCAAAGAAAATGCAAAATGCCAAGACCTGAAATCAAATAAACCAATTTATGAAGTTTCTGCCAGCGCTGTTTCAAGCGACGAATTGAAAATTTATTGGAGGTCACCGCTAGAGGAATTAACATGACAAAAGCTGAAAAACCTACCGTAATATAAGGGCGTTTAATAATATCCTCAATGACATCACCTAACTGCAATTCGCGATCAAGCCAGAACCAAACCAGGAAATGCAAACACGCATAAAAGAAGGCATACAAACCCAACATCCGTCTTAATCGAAGTAACCGCGACCAACCAGTTAATTTTCTAAGCGGTGTTATTAATAACGTAATCAGTAAAAAACGTAGTATCCAGTCACCCGTAAACAAGGTGGCATCCTTGACAGGATCTGCACTTAGGTTTTCCGTGTAAACATCAAACGAAAAAAAAACAAGCGGTACCAGGCAAAGTACAAATACTGCTGGCTTAATTAACCAACTCATTACCTGATCGTTGCTCATTAAAAGAACTTACGTAGATCCATACCACTATAAAGACCAGCAACTTGTTCACCATAGCCATTATAAATTTGTGTTTTTACTTTTTTAGCAAAGAAGCCTGAACCAAGTACACGCTCTTTCGCCTGACTCCAACGAGGATGGGAAACGGCAGGATTCACATTTGAATAAAACCCATATTCACGTGGAGCAGAGGTATTCCATGCAGTCGCCGGTTGTGTTTCTGTAAAACGAATTTTTGCAATTGATTTAATGCTCTTAAACCCATACTTCCATGGCACGATTAAACGTAACGGCGCACCATTTTGATTCGGTAGTACTTCACCATACAGACCAACCACCATCATCGTAAGCGGATTCATGGCTTCGTCCATACGCAAACCTTCTGTATAGGGCCAATTCAAAATACGACGACGTTGTCCTGGCATGTTTTCGGGATCATACAGGGTAGTAAACTCAACATATTTCGCTTTCGAGGTTGGTTTAAAGCGTTTAATTAAATCACTCAAAGGAAAACCAACCCAAGGCACCACCATTGACCACGCTTCAACGCAACGAAAACGATAAATGCGTTCTTCGAGTGCATGTGGTTTTAAAATGTCTTCTAAATCATAGACACCCGGTTTTTCAACCTCACCTTCAATAGCGACCTGCCAAGGAGATGTTTTCAAGGTATGCGCGTTAGCCGCCGGGTCACGTTTGCCTGTGCCAAATTCATAAAAATTACAGTAATTGGTAATATCTTTGTATTTATTCGGTTTTTGGTCGGTACTAAAAGCTCCTTTCACCACACCATCAATCTTAGCGCGTGCAGTAGCTGGCGAAGGCAGTGTACCTGCGGTCAATATTTGAGGCGCGGCAAACGTACCGGCTGCAGCTAAGGCAAATTGGCCGCTTTGCTTAATAAACTCACGACGTTGCTTAAATACCTCGGGATCCGTGATCTCTGAAGGCAATATGTCATTTTTATTTTTGCTTTCGATTAACATCCTGTCCACCTATCCTTACATTATTGACTTCCCATTAAGACACTGTCTAACTTAAAAAGTTGCACGGCATAGTTAATCTACGCAGACACGTGCATTGCGGAACATTCTTAGCCAAGGGCCATCTTCGCCCCATTCATCGGGATGCCAAGAATATTGCATGGTACGGAATACACGTTCTGGATGCGGCATCATAATAGTAAAACGCCCATCAATTGTTGTCATACCGGTCACACCATTGGGTGAGCCATTTGGATTCGCTGGATAGGTGTCAGCGACATCACCAACATTATCCACATAACGGAGGCTCACCAAATTGGCTGCCTCGGCTGTCTCGATACTTTGACGCACAAATTCAGCCTGCCCTTCACCATGCGCAACCGCAATGGGTAAACGTGAACCTTCCATACCGGCTAACAATAATGATGGTGACTGTTGAATTTCAACCATTGCCACACGCGCCTCAAACTGTTCGGAATCATTACGAACAAATTGTGGCCATGCCTCACTACCCGGAATCAGCTCATGCAAAGAAGACATCATTTGACAACCATTGCAGATACCTAAACCAAAACTGTCAGGTCGTGTAAAAAATTCCGCAAACTCATCGCGTGCTTGCGAATTAAATAAAATAGATTTCGCCCAACCTTGTCCTGCACCTAAGACATCACCATAGGAGAATCCACCACAAGCAACTAAGCCACGAAAATCAGACAAACTCACCTGACCACTGATAACATCACTCATGTGAACATCAACCGCAGTAAAGCCAGCTTTATCAAAGGCGGCTGCCATTTCACGTTGCCCGTTCACGCCCTGCTCACGCAAGATCGCCATGCGAGGTCGTGCACCTTTACCAATATAAGGTGCCATGATGTTGTCTTCCGGATCAAATGTTAATACCGGTTGCATACCAGGGTTCTTTGTATCAAGTAAGCCATCGTATTCTTGTTGTGCACGAATAGGATTATCACGCAGGCTTTGCATGCGCCAACTGGTTTCTGACCAAGCACGACGCAGATCAACGCGCGTTTCATTGAGTAGATCTTGTTTGCCAACGCGAAACACAATATTGTCATCGTCATTCAATGAACCAATAACATGGCTAATATGTGCCAACCCTGCATCGTGAATAATTTCAAGCACCGCATCGGTATCACAATGTGCCACTTGAATCACAGCGCCTAATTCTTCATTAAATAATGCAGCGGTACTGTCACCGCCATCACCCATAAGCTCATCAAGATCAACCGTTACACCACAATGACCTGCAAAGGCCATTTCTGTGACAGTTGCAAACAGGCCACCATCCGAACGGTCATGGTATGCCAATAACAAATTATCTGCATTAAGCTGCTGAATAGTTTTAAAGAATTGCTGCAAGGCATGCGCATCATCTAAATCCGCAGGGTGATGACCAACCTGTTTATACACTTGTGCTAAGGCCGAACCACCCAAACGGTTTTTACCTTTACCTAAATCAATCAGAATTAAATCCGTGTCGCCTTTGTCGGTACGAAGTTGTGGCGTGAGTGTTTTGCGTACATCTAAAACAGGAGCAAATGCAGAAATAATCAGTGACAACGGCGAGGTCACACTACGATCTTCACCATCTTGTTGCCAGACAGTTTTCATCGACATAGAATCTTTGCCCACGGGTATACAGATACCCAATTCTGGGCATAACTCCATACCTACCGCCTTAACTGTATCGTAAAGCCCCGCGTCTTCACCGGGATGCCCCGCCGGTGCCATCCAATTTGCGGAAAGTTTCAAATCGCTCAATTTATTAATGCGTGATGCCGCGATATTAGTAATGGATTCTGCGATTGCCATACGACCTGATGCGGCATGATGCAATAAGGCAACCGGTGTGCGTTCTCCCAGTGCCATAGCTTCACCACAGTGATGTTCAAAACCACTAGCAGTCACCGCCACATCAGCCACAGGTACTTGCCAAGGGCCTACCATTTGATCCCGCGCCACTAAACCAGTGACACTGCGATCGCCAATGGTGATCAAAAATGTTTTATCCGCCACAGTGGGCAAATGTAACACTCGATACGCAGCTTCTTTTACATTAATACCTGTCGTTGCAAAATCCTGTTTTTGAAATGGCTTGTGATGAACATCTCGTAACATTTTAGGCGGCTTACCCAACAATACCGTTAAAGGAATATCAATCGGGGTATTATCAAAGTACCCATCTCCTAGTACCAAATCAGTTTCTTCGGTAACTTCACCAATGATCGCATAAGGACAACGCTCGCGAATACAAAGTGCTTCGAATTCTTCAATACGCTGCGGGTCGATGACTAACACATAACGTTCTTGCGATTCATTACACCAAATTTCCATCGGGTTCATGCCCGGCTCATCATTTGGAATAGTGCGTAATTCAAAACGCCCACCACGACCACTGTCATTAACAATTTCAGGCACGCCGTTTGATAAACCACCCGCGCCAATATCGTGAATACTTTGAATCAGGTTTTCTTCAAGGTTAGTACAGTGATCAATCACTTCCTGACAGCGACGTTGCATTTCCGGATTACCTCGCTGCACAGAAGCAAAATCTAAATCCTCGGCACTGGTACCACTCGCCATGGATGAGGCTGCGCCACCGCCTAAACCGATTAACATTGCAGGGCCGCCCAAGACCACCACCGGCGCACCCGCGTTTAGATTTAGTTTTTCAACGTGTTCCGTGCGCATGTTGCCAAGACCACCTGCCAACATAATCGGCTTGTGATAACCACGCACCTCATCTCCCTCAGGTCCCGGCACTTTTTCTTCAAAGGTGCGGAAGTAACCACACAAATTAGGGCGACCAAATTCATTATTAAAACTGGCTGCGCCAATCGGCCCGTCCAGCATAATGTCAAGTGCAGAAACAATCCGCCCTGGCTTACCATAATCGGTTTCCCACGCTTGCTCAGCATCAGGTAAGCGCAAGTTAGAAACAGAAAAACCCGTCATGCCCGCTTTAAAACGCGAACCTCGACCAGTCGCCCCTTCATCACGAATTTCACCACCAGAACCGGTTGCCGCCCCCGGTGCAGGTGAAATGGCAGTTGGGTGGTTATGTGTTTCAACTTTCATTAAGATGGGAATATCATCTTCTATATAACCATACTCGCGGCCGACGGGATCAGCCTGAAAACGACTCGCTTTCGAGCCTTCCATCACGGCGGAATTATCTTTGTAAGCCGATAACACGCCATCCGGATGCCGTTCATGGGTATTGCGGATCATGGCAAACAGGGATTTATCTTGTTGCTCACCATCAATAATCCAATCCGCATTAAATATTTTATGGCGGCAATGCTCAGAGTTGGCTTGCGCAAACATCATTAATTCAATGTCGGTAGGGTTACGTTTTAATGCGGTAAAATTTTGGACTAAATAGTCTATTTCATCGTCTGATAATGCTAAACCCAATTCAGTATTAGCGCGGGCAAGAGCTTGCTGGCCACCGCTTAAAATATCCACTGATGTGAACGGTGCTGGCTCTGCCTGACTAAACAGATTCACTGCATCATCCATGGACTCAAACACGGCTTCAATCATCCGATCATGCAAAATAGTTGAGGCAAGCTGCCAATCACCTGCCGTCAATACACTGCCGTCTTTAGTTCTCAGATAAAACGCTTTACCGCGTTCAAGCCGCTGACAATTCACTAAACCGCAATTATGGGCGATATCCGTCGCCTTGCTCGACCACGGAGAAATCGTACCAGGGCGTGGCACAACAAGTAACAGTTGGCCCTCAGGTGTCGCGTCTGACTTTGCAGGACCATAGTCCAACAAATGCTCAAGAATTGATTTCTCGTCTTCATTAAGCTCGGTGTCTAACCAGGCAAAGTGCATGTATTCCGCATCAATACCGCTGATAGCCGGTATTGACTGGCGAAGATGGTTCAATAATTTATTCAGTCGGAATGCCGACAGGGCGGGACAACCACGTAAACGCAGCATGAAGCCTCTCTTTAATTATACGTCAATGCAGAAAAGCGCATGATACTGAAATCATTGCCACCCTGCCAGCCATTAAAGAGTTTAGTTAAGTTTGAACTGACTGAGTAGTGATTCAAGCTTACTGGCATTATTCCACAGACTACTGCTGCTATCCGAGGTTTGTTGCGCATTTTCCATACTTTCGTTACCAATACGCGCAATATTAACGACGTTCTTGTCCACTTCTTCAGCTACTTCGCTTTGCTGACCTGCTGCATGGGCAATTTGTGTGTTCATGTCGTTAATCGTTGAAACGGCTTGGGTAATCGCTGCAAGGGATTCACCTGCTTTCACTGCTTGTTCGACACTGATGACAGTTTGACTCTTACCTGTTTCCATCGCCGTAACTGCTTTACGTGCACCACCTTGAACGCGCTCAATAATTTGCATGATTTCTTCGGTTGATTCTTGGGTACGACTTGCCAAAGTTCTTACCTCATCGGCAACCACCGCAAAACCACGACCCTGTTCACCTGCACGAGCTGCTTCAATTGCTGCGTTCAAGGCGAGCAAGTTAGTTTGTTCCGCGATACCTTTAATCACATCAATCACTTTACCAATATCTTCACTATCGGCCTCAAGCTGATCAATGACCATTGCCGCTTGGTCAACCTCATTAGACAATGTCTGTATAGAATCAACCGTCAATTTCACCACTGACTGGCCATTCTGCGCTTCCGCATCCGCATCACTAGCGGCATCAGCAGCACCTAATGCATTACGAGCGATCTCCTGTGCCGTCTGAACCATTTCAGTAATCGCCGTCGCCGTTTGGTCCGTTTCACTTTGCTGCTCGGTAATACCTTGATTGGTTCGTTCTGCTGTCATCGACATTTGTGATGCGGATGCGGCAATTTCATTACCAACTTCACTCACTGACACTAATAGCGTCGCTATCTTAGTAACAAAAATATTAAAGGCTTTTGCTAAACCGGCAATTTCATCTTTACCTTTCTCATCCAATGTCTGAGTTAAATCACCCTCACCTTCTGCAATATCTTTCATCGCATCAACGGCATGTTGAATACGTCCACAAATGGCTTCACTGGTCGCAAAGGCGCTAATTAAGCCAAATACAAGACCAGCAACCAATAAGCCAATTACTAAATTCCCTAAAGCAGTTAAATCATTTGAAGTGATAGCAACTGATTCATCAACATGGAGCTTATGTATATTCACCAAACTATCAATATTTTTTGTAACCGATAATATAAGAGGACCAATTTCACTTCTAATTAACCATGCATCTATTCGCCACTGTTCACTACCATGCATTTTAATCATTTTATCCAGGCTTTCCAGGTATTGAACTCGAAATGCTTTTATCTGTTCCAGTGAATCTGCCTGATCAAGCGTCAATTCTCCTTCAACATCAGATAATCTATTAATCAATACTAGTACGTTATCACTGTATAATTTTATTTCATCTAATGCATTAGCGCTACGGAAAGCCAAAAACGCTCGTACAGCATTCAGCATATTGGCCCATGAGTAGCGGATATCATTAATAGTATTTAAAATTTCTCGGCGTTCTTCAGATACTTCTTCTTCATCTTCAGAAAGAATCATTTGGCTAACGTTCTGCAAGAATTGTTGACTCACTGGATTAAGGTTACGAGATGAAAAAACCATAGCAGGAATGTTTTTTGCGTCGCCAGAACCAAGCTCTAGCATCTTCGCCTGATAAGCAACATAAGCATCCACATCACGGCTAATCATTTTTAACAATTTAGCGGACTTAGCATCTTCTTGTAAAAGTGGCATCTTCTTTAAATTTGCCACTTGCTTGGTTAAACCGGCTAATTCAGCGATATAGTTTTGCTTATGTATCTCTTCACGACTTAACAAATAAAACCCCATACTTTGGGCGCTTCGATTCAGTTGATCAGTTAATGCCATTGATGCCAACATCGCAGGCTGACTTTCTTCAACAATCTCTGAGAAATTTTTTCGGATTCCAACTTCAGCAAATAACACTGCGCTGGAGATAATAACAATTACCGCAAGTAAGGCACTGTAACTCATCCAAAGTTTCTGACGAATAGTAAATCGTGCGGAAATCTTATTCATTGCTGCAAGCATAGTTGTCTTCATATGAACACCTGATAATCGATTACGTCTACCCAAAAGGTATAAAACTCTCTTAACTTGGTTAGGTTATCGGCAAAATCAGTAAGTTCTTTAGAAGAAAACAGGTTTATTTTTTTAATTTATATCAGCAACTTACACTAGCTAAATCGTATGAAATTAGTAAGGAATTAACGCGGCATTACCGATAGCCATTGCAGCCCTTGTTCCTGCTCGGCAAGAATTATTTCAGATTCAGCACACCCCAGTGCACCAGCCAGTGCCGCACAAGCTAAATCCTCAGTATTATTCTTATCACTAATATGCGCTGCCACAATATGCTGTAGTGATGAGGTATCGAGACTTTCGAGCAAACTCGCTGCTTGCGCATTGCTTAAATGCCCAAAATCACCGCCAACACGTTGCTTTAAATGACTTGGATAGGGGCCATTTGCCAGCATCTTTACATCGTGGTTGCACTCTAAAATCAATGCATCGCAGCCATTTAACGATTCAATAATATGCGTAGTGGGGCTGCCAGCATCCGTCAAAATCCCTAAACGCAGATCGCCATCACTAAACACAAATTGCACCGGCTCACGTGCATCATGGGGAACAGGATAAGCCTGTATATCAATATCACCAATAGAAAATTGGTCATGAACGTCAATAAATTGTAATTGCGACAAAACACCATGTTTTTCTGGTATCGCCGTACCACGCGTCATGTAGACGGGAATATTATGTTTACGTGCAACAGCGCCTACGCCATTAATATGATCACTATGCTCATGAGTAACCAAAATCGCATCAATTTGGGAAGGTTCTAAATCTCGCTGCGCAAGACGCTGTCGGAAACGCGTTTCTGAAAACCCGCAATCCAACATAATACGTGTGGAACCGGCTTCGACAATCGTGGCGTTACCACGACTGCCGCTACCGAGAGATGAAAACCGAATCACGGTTTATAATAATTATTTAAGTTGCTCGTGTAATAAAGTTAAAATACGTAAAGCCGTGCCTGATTTTTCAGGCTTACCTTTATCATTAAGTACAACAACATTGGTTTGCTCGCCTTGTTCTTTAAGGCTAACAAGGTAGGTACTCTTATCTTGTACATCATCATCACTGCTAAAGATATTGAAGGTAATTTTATCTAAAATACCCTTCTCTTTTTTCGCATTACTGTCTTTCAACGGGTCGATATAACGTACATAGTAAAGACCTCGCGAGCGATCACGATCTTCAACAGTAAAGCCAACGCGATCTAATGCTAAACCTGTGCGTCGCCATGCGCGAGCAAAACCTTCTTTGACTGTCAGCTTCGCACCACCCGAACCACCCTGAGTCAATTGAGCACGTTCAACACGGTTCTTACGACTCGCAAATAAATTGCGTGCTTTGCTTTCTTCCACACCAAAGAATACGGTCAGGCGTCGAAGCATTTCAATTTCTAATTCAGGATCAGCCGGTCTTGGCGCCCAAATTGTATTCGTCGATGTACCATCATCCGTATTAGCTACTTCTTCTGCACCACGATGTGTCAAATATAATTCCGTTGTACCGGCTTCAGTGCCTTCTTCCAAACGAATTCGATACTTATCACGCGTTGCTGCAGAGTAAACTGAATCAAACAATTTACTGATATTTCGGGTAATAAAATCTTTTGGAATGTCCGCGCGATTTTCAGCCCAATCTGTTTCAATAATACCAATGCGAGGATCTTCACGTTTAATTAAGAAGCCATTCTGCAAGAAGAACTCTCTCAAACGTGGCCATACTTGCTGTGCTGAACCATTAATCACTAACCAACGCGTGTTATTATCTTTTTCTAAACGCACATTATTTTGTTTAGGTAAAACAGCCGCTGTACGCAAAGTCCGACGACCTGAACGTTCACGATTATAATCAGAAATACTTGCTGAACCCGAACCCGGCCCTAAATCAGGAATAATTAAACCATCATCAATAGTTGAAGAAGTCAGATCTGGAGGCACTTCTAACGTCGGTTCTTCACGTGCTTCACGGTAATCAACCTTCTTTTTATCTGGAAGGAATTCTTCTTTAATACTTTTAACTGTGCCACAACCAGCCATCACAGCAGCCAGCATGCTCAGCACTAAAATTCGTGTTAAAACCTTCATTACCTTCCCCATTAATTAAACTCGTAGCACCTTGGCAGTTTGCATCGCCTGACGTAATGGTGCATGAAACTCATCCGACAACACCGTCATTGGCAAACGGACACCGCTCTGTATTTTACCCATTTCAGTCAGTGCCCACTTCACTGGAATGGGGTTTGCTTCAAGAAATAAATTCTCATGCAAGCCCATTAAAGGCTCATTAATCTGTCTTGCTTTGGTTTCATCACCGGCAAGTGCGGCAGCACACATTTCATGCATTGCTTTAGGTGCAACGTTCGCTGTGACTGAAATATCACCTTTAGCACCCGCTAAAATACAATCCAATGCCGTCGCGTCATCGCCACTATACAGGTCGATTTTATCACCACAAGCCGCAAGAATCTCTTTTGCCCTGCCAATATCACCGGTTGCCTCTTTAATACCGACAATATTCGGGATGTCCGCCAAACGAATAACCGTTTCAGGTAGCATGTCACAGGCGGTTCGACCCGGTACATTATAAAGTATCTGTGGCACAGGGACGGCCTCTGCGATGGCTTTATGGTGCAAAAATAAGCCTTCTTGGGTTGGCTTATTGTAATAGGGTGTCACAAGTAAACAGGCATCCGCCCCCGCTTTCATCGCACAGCGGGTTAAATCAATCGCTTCTGTGGTCGAATTCGCGCCTGTCCCGGCAATAATAGGGATGCGACCCGCCGCCTGTTCAACAATAAAGCGAATAACATGACAATGTTCTTTTTGATCCAAGGTGGCAGATTCGCCCGTGGTACCCATAGCGATAATCGCATCAGTACCCTGCTCAATATGCCATTCCACCAGTGCTGCCAAGCTAGCCTCATCAACTGAGCCATCTGGGTGCATAGGGGTCACTAATGCGACCATACTGCCGTGAAACATTGGCGTCTCCATAAATTCATTAAAAACATGCAGGCGCATGTTACTGACGCCCCCGCAGGAACACAAGCCGAGGTAATTAAAATGCAATAAACTCTAGCTATAGCCACATTGAGTTTTTCAGCGTGCTATCAGTGGTTTTGGCGTGTTTAATGTCTCTCAATGTAGTCAACCAATGGCTAGAAAAGTTCAAATTAGGAGAATTTGGTGAGCAAGCAACCTACCCCATCCGTCCGCGAAATCCGCATTAACCCCGTTATGCCTAGCGAATCTGTGCTGGTCGCCACCGCTCGCGGTATGCGCCCCCGCAAAGAAGAAGAGCGCGTTGAGCAAAAAACCGTTGAACACAAGGATACTTGCCCCTTTTGCTTGGGTAATGAAGATAAAACCCCACCCACCATCGCCGCCTGGCCTTCCGAGGAAAACTGGGCAGTACGCGTGGTCGAAAACCTTTACCCTATTCTCGGTGAAGACAGTCAAAATGATGGCTTGGTTTTTGGTCTACAACAAGTGGTTGAAGGCTATGGTCGTCATGAAGTGATTATCGATCACAATAACCACGGTATCGCTATCCATAATATGTCGGTTGAGCATCTCATTATCCTCTTTAGTGCTTACCGCGATCGAATGGAAAAACTTTATAAAGCCGATCCAAGAATTCGCTATGTACTGGTGTTTAAGAATTTTGGCCCAGCGGCAGGTGCCAGTATTCCTCATACACATAGCCAAATTATCGCCATGCCCGTGGTGCCTGAAAATGTTATTAACGAAGTGGAATATGCCAAGGTTCATTACGACAAGCACCACCAATGTATTTATTGTTCACTGATTAACGAAGCCCTGACATTCGAAGCTACTATTTATGACCGCGATTCGGGTGAAATTAAGCGTAAAATTGATGTTGGTCAATACGTGGTTGAACGTGGTGAGAAATTTATTGCGATTAAACCCTTTGCCAGTCGCTACGAATGGGAAATCCATATCATGCCGCTAGATCACAGCGCAGACTATGTCGATATTGCAGAAGAAGACATGCAAGATCTCGCTCGCGTCACTCGCCGCGCGATGGCACGTTTAGATGCAGTGATCGGTGGCGCGCAATATAACTTCTTCCTACACTCTATTCCTCAAGGCGAAAAATACGCAGATTGCCGCAGTAGTTATCATTGGCATATTGAGATTTGCCCGCGTACCAGTATTCCAACAGGTTTTGAACTCGGATCAGGCTTATTTGTCAGTACCGTCAGCCCGGAAGATGCTGCGCAGCAGCTTCGAGAAATTCAGCTTGATGATGATTAATCCCACTGGTCAAACCGCGGCGAGACTGATACCTTATTGTTATGGATAATTTTTTAGTCATATCGGCTATCGGTGAAGACCGACCCGGCATTGTTAATTCACTCTCTGAGAAAATTCTCGAAAACGGCTGCAATATCATCGATAGCCGCATGGCGGTACTCGGTGGTGAATTCGCCATTATGATGATGGTGTCAGGTAGTTGGAACACCATTGCCAAATTAGAAGACATGCTGCCGGCATTAGAAAAGCAGCTCAAACTCACCATTATCGCTAAACAAACCGAGACACGCGATCAATCCAGTAAAAAAGTCCCTTACATGGTCGAAGTGGTGTCAATGGATCACCCCGGCATTGTTAATAATGTGGCTGACTTTTTCTCAAGCCGGAATATTAATATCGAAGATTTATCCACCGGCAGTTATTCTGCCGCACACACCGGCACCAATATGTTTACCATGCAAATGGTGATTAGCATTCCCGCTGACTTGCACCTTGGTGACTTGCGCGAACATTTCACAGAATTTTGCGACAACCTAAACCTTGATGCAATCATGGAACCCGTTAAAGGTTAACAACAGCCATGACAAAAGCAAAACTTGATAAAAATGTCACTGATATAAAATTACCGGCAACCGGTGATCAAGAATTAAAAATTTCTGACTTTAAAGGTAAAAATATCGTTTTATATTTTTACCCTAAAGACAGTACTTCTGGCTGCACTCGTGAAGGTCAAGATTTTCGTGACAGTATTGCCAAATTCAAACGTGCCAGCACAGTAATTCTTGGTGTTTCTCGCAACAGTATTAAGTCACATGAAAACTTTAAAGAAAAACAAGCATTCCCTTTCGACTTACTGTCCGATAAAGAAGAAAAGCTCTGTGCACAGTTTGATGTCATTAAAGAAAAAAACATGTATGGCAAAAAAGTCATGGGTATTGAACGCAGCACCTTCTTAATTGATAAAGAAGGGGTATTACAAAAAGAGTGGCGTAAAGTAAAAGTAGATGGACACGTAGATGAGGTTCTTACAGCAGTAAAGGAACTCAATAAGAAGTAACTATTTCTCTCATTCAAGTAGGGGCAACCAGCAACTATGATCAATAAAGAAAGTGAAGCTAAACGAACTTTTGTACTCGATACCAACGTGCTAATGCACGACCCATCTTCTCTGTTCCGTTTTCAAGAACACAATATTTACATACCCATGATCGTGCTTGAAGAGCTCGATGACAATAAACGTGGCGCCTCTGAAGTCGCACGTAATGCACGTCAGGCAAGTCGCTTTCTCGATGATCTGCTCCGAGATGTAGATGCCGATAATATTGAACAGGGTATTGAATTACCTCATGGCAGCGAAACCGAACCAGAAAAAATTGGTCGATTATTTTTACAAACCCAATCATTACATGAAGAATTACCTGAAAGTTTGCCCGGAGATAAACCCGACAATCATATTCTTGCCACCGCACTAGGCTTAAAACACAAACAACCCAATTTATCCGTTACGATTGTTTCAAAAGATATTAATCTTCGTATTAAGGCATCGATTCTTGGCATCCACAACGAAGATTACTACAACGACCAAGTCCTTGAAGATGTCGATCTGCTTTATTCCGGCACAACGGCGTTAGAAGCTGATTTCTGGTCTAACCATGAAAAAGACATGGAATCATGGCAAGAAGAAGGTCGTACTTTTTACCGTATTTCCGGCCCAGAATTAGCAGACTGGTATAGCAATGAATGCTTATCTGTGGGTGGTGAAGAATTTGAAGCGATCATTCGTCAAGTAGATGAAAATAGTGCCACCATTGAACACACTAAAAACTATCGACAAAAAAATAATGCTATCTGGGGAATCACTGCTCGTAACCGTGAACAAAACTTTGCCCTTAACTTGCTAATGGATCCAGACGTAGATTTCGTTACCCTACTCGGCATGGCTGGTACAGGTAAAACCCTACTCACCTTAGCAGCAGGTCTACATCAAACACTCGATCTTAATCTTTACAATGAAATCATCATGACCCGTGTCACGATACCAATGGGCGAAGATATCGGTTTCCTGCCTGGCACTGAAGAGGAAAAAATGACCCCGTGGATGGGTGCACTTATGGACAACTTAGAAGTCCTAACAGGCGTTGAATCTGAAGGCGAATGGGAGCGCGCTGCTACTGGCGCACTGCTTCAAAACCGTATTAAATTACGCTCCATCAACTTTATGCGCGGTCGCACCTTTTTAAACAAATACATCATTATTGATGAAGCGCAAAACTTAACTTCAAAACAAATGAAATCACTCATTACCCGTGCAGGACCCGGAACCAAAGTCGTTTGCTTAGGCAATGTCGCACAAATTGACACACCATATTTAACTGAAACCACATCCGGTCTAACTTATGTTGTAGACCGTTTCAAAAATTGGGCTCATAGTGGTCACATTACATTGCAACGAGGTGAGCGTTCACGATTAGCAGACTATGCCTCTGATGCGTTATAAGCTCGACTTTATTCACCAAGCATTGTCTCTGGTGTACCTTCTATCCAAACACTTGTCTTTTTCATTACGCTAGTAAAAACAGACATCTCCAGTAAGGTTTGCAACCATCGCTGCAAATGCGCATAAACTGTCGAGTCAAACCATGTTTTATCAACATAGGCGAATTGCCGCACAAATGGAAAGATTGCAATATCTGCAAAAGAAAGTTTTTCACCCAATAAATAGTTTGATTGTTGTAAGTGTTGATCTAACTTGGCAATAAAGACTTCGCCTTTGCTACGAGAGTCTCGCATACTTTGTTCAGGAAACCTGTCTGCATATTTATAATGGTCTAAGTTTTTCTTAAACTCACCATCATTCTCATTGATAAGGCTTTTCGCTAATTTTAACTGTATCTCATCAAACTGAGACAACCAAGCATCTGGATCAGAAAATCTTAACGCCCAATAAAGGATATCTAAACTTTCATCAATCACCTTGCCATCGGCAAGCACTAATACTGGCACGGTTGCTTTTGAGGAAACCTCTAACATCTGTTTCGGTTTGTCACTTAAATCAACTTCGCGCAAAACCGTCTTAATACCAGAGTAGAGCAATACTATTCTTGCACGCATTGCATAAGGACAACGTCGGAAGGAATAAAGGATAGGGGGAACTTGGTTCAAAAGAGCTTAATTAAGACCCATCAATATATTCTTGGTAGTGCTTTTCAAACATTACTTGTAGTTCATCAATCACTTCAAGAGCAGCTCGTCCTTGCATAATATGTTCCGACATTAAACCAGAGGCATTGTGCAACAACTTATCCATATTTAACATTGGGTAAGTTTGTGAAAGGCGTTTCATCGCTGCGACAACGGTTTCTTCTGCAGGGCGTAAAATCTCTAGAGGGATAGAACTAACAGGCTCTACCGTATGTGTTGAACGAGACACCATAAACTCAGCATAGTCCAATAAAGTTTTCTGTTCGTCTGCGCTGAGCTTGCCCGCCAGTGCTTGCAATTTATCAGTTAACTTACTCATTAACGCTTACTTATGATTATCCTTGGCATGATCAACACAGTATTGACGAGCAAAGGTTAATAATTCATCCATCGCACGCAAGCGGAATTTTTGTTTTTGGTGCACAAAAGAAAATGGACGCTCTAATTGTGGCTCTAGATTCAAAGCAACCAATGAACCCAGTTGTAATTCTTTACTCACCGTTGCACGCGAAACCACGGAAATACCCATACCCGCTTCAACTGCCCCTTTCACCGCTTCCGGGCTACCGAGTTCCATATTAATATTCAGTGAACCCTTAAGATTATTTTCTTGCATGTATTCCGCAATCACCTCACGGGTACCAGAACCTTCTTCACGACAGATATAGGGGTACTCTGTTAATTCATCAATCGGAACACTTTCACGATTGGCTAACTCATGCTCAACCGGAACGATGAGCACTAATTGATCATTACGACAGACTTCTACGGCAAGGTTCTTATTACTGACAGGTGCTTCAACAACGCCCAAATCGATCACATTGTTTTCAACCATCTGCACAACGCCTTCCGTATTCGATACTTTTAGGCGTACATTTACATCAGGGTATTTAC
Source organism: uncultured Granulosicoccaceae bacterium (assembly GCA_964542925.1). Taxonomy (GTDB): domain Bacteria; phylum Pseudomonadota; class Gammaproteobacteria; order AKS1; family AKS1; genus Sulfuriflexus. Next base: position 65,035 of record CAZIWG010000001.1, read on the forward strand.
GTTTAAAGTCACCCAATAATGCTGGCAACATATATTCAGCAATCGTGGTACTCGCACCAAGAATTAACAAGCCACTGACTTCACCGGTTAATTCACGCACTGCATTTTCCATCTCACCATAGAGTTCAAAAATACTATCGGCGTAACCAAACACACGTGTTCCTGCGTCGGTTAAACTAATTCGGTTATGGGTACGGTCAAATAAACGCGTATTAAAATATTCTTCCAGTTGACGAACTTGGAACGTCACTGCGGGTTGTGTCATGTGCAACGCTTCAGCAGCTTTTGTAAAACTCAAATGCCGTGCCACTGTATGAAAAACCTGTAATCTGCGATCAGCCATGCCTACCCCAATATATTTGAAAAACGACCCCTAAGTATCCGATGCTTAATCTAAACATCGGGGTGTGGATTATAAGCTATTTTTATCCTAGCAAAAAGCCCCACTCATACCCGCGTTTACGATATGCTATAGGAATGAACAATGAATCAACCCAACACCGCATAGCCAAACGCTTCCGTGGCTTTTTACCCGTTGTTATAGACGTAGAAACTGCTGGCTTTAATGCTAATAAAGACGCTTTACTAGAAATAGCCGCTGTTATTATCAATATGAATGACGATGGTACGCTTTCACAAGGGGAAGCCTGTGCTGCCCATGTTGAGCCCTTTAAAGGCGCCAACCTCGATGAAAAAGCCCTCGCCTTTAACGGAATCGACCCCTTTCACCCCTTTCGCATGGCGATTCCAGAAAAAGAAGCCCTAGAAAAAGTCTTCGAATCTGTCGAGCATGCCTTGCAGGATAGCGGTTGTACTCGTGCCATTTTAGTTGGACACAACCCTTTTTTTGATCTCAGCTTCCTCAATGCCGCCGTCAAACGCTGCAAACTAAAAAGCCCTTTCCATGCCTTCAGTAGCTTTGACACCGCCACCTTAGGTGCACTTGCCTACGGGCAAACTGTATTGGCGCGAATCGTTCAAGTAGCTGGCTTAGATTGGAATGACGAAGATGCCCACTCCGCTGTTTACGATACTGAACGTACCGCTGCCTTATTCTGCAACATCATGAATCGATGGCATTCGTTGGATAAGATCGCTAAGTGATACGAGGTGTAATTGGGTTCGCCTTATCTTTTTTCTCTCCACGCTGGGTGCTTGACGTCGTGAAAAAAGATAAGGCGATCACAAGGCTCGTGCAGATAACTAGAACATAAACACATCTCCCCTCCCCCTATAAATAGCTGCATTGGAACCGCCTGTTTCCCTTCATCGACGTCAAGCACTCAGCGTGGAGATGAAGGGAAACAGGCGGTTTCAATGCCTCCCCCATTGACGTCAAGCGCTCAGCGTGGAGATGAAAGGAGTCATGAGATTTCAATGCCACCAATAAAAAAAGCGATTAACCTTTCGGCTAATCGCTTTAATTTGAATACTTGTTAAAAACAACTAATTAACTTGCATCACCGGCTGATTTTTCAGCGGCAGCTTGAGTCATTTTCTGTAATTCACCTGTCTGAAAAAGCTCCAGCGTAATATCACAGCCACCAATCAATTCACCGTTGATGTACAACTGTGGGAATGTTGGCCAATCCGCATAGTTAGGCAAGTTTTCATAAACTTCCTGGTCAGCCAATACATTGATGTAACCAAATTCAACTTCGCATTGTTGTAACGCTTGAGCGGTACGACTTGAAAAACCACATTGTGGAAACTGCGGTGTTCCTTTCATATACAGGACAATGGGTGAGCCTTCAACCTGTTCTTTAATTCGTGCTAATGGATCCATAACCGCTACAACCTCTTCATTTATCTGTTAATAACTCATTCTGCTATTTAATATGGTGCTTAAAATATTTGTTTCAAGTCAGCCTATTTATATTGACCGGCAATTCTACCTATTGTACGGGGCAATTACCATAGTATTTTACTCAAGTATTGAAGCTAATCATACCTCAATGGTCAAGATGGGTCTGACACCATAGTTCCAACAGGGCTAAATGCCAAAGCTTGCTACCTTGAATCGCGGTCATGTAACGCTCAGGAGCTGCTAGTAATTGGTTAATATAGGCACGTTGCAACATACCGCGTTCACGACAAGCTTTAGATTGCAGAATATCGTGCATAAAATCGTAGAATTCACCACGCACAAACTTCAGAGCGGGAACTGGGAAATACCCCTTAGGACGATCAATAACAGAATCCGGGATCAAACCACGCGCCACCGCTTTAAGCGGATACTTCCCCCCTTCACGAAGCTTTAGTTCAGGCGGCATTTGCATCGCCAATTCCACTAACTCGTGATCAAGAAAAGGAACTCGTGCCTCTAATCCCCATGCCATGGTCATATTATCAACACGCTTCACAGGGTCATCGGTGATCAGCATGGTTGAATCCATCCGCAGTACCTGATCTGTAAACGTATCCGCACCAGGTTGATTAAGCCTCGCATCAATCATGCCCGAGGTGTAATCCAAACCATGTAATGAAGGTTCAACCACGCCCAACCATTCATCATGGCTACGATCAAAATAATGTTTACTGAATTTTTCCAGTGGCGTGCCCTGCTCAGCGGCCATGCGTGGGTACCAGAAATAACCGCCAAACACTTCATCGGCACCCTGACCACTTTGTACTACTTTCACTTCTTGTGAAACACGTTCCGATAGTAAATAAAATGCGACAACATCTTGGCTCACCATGGGTTCAGCCATGTATTCGACCGCATCTGGAAGCCGTTGTAAAACCCCTTCGTTGGGAATTAAAAACTTATGATGATCGGTGCCATAGCGTTCAACTATCTGGTCTGAAAATTCAAACTCATTGCCTTTTTCTTCCGGCTGATCTTCAAAACCCACCGAAAAAGTTTTTAAATCATCTTGTCCCGCTTCACAAAGTAACGCCACTAACAAACTTGAATCAAGACCACCTGACAATAAAACCCCAACCGGCACATCAGCAGCCAAGCGTCGACGATCTACCGCGAGTCGTAAACTTGTATGCAAACGATCGATCCATTCTTCATCGTCAACTTTTTGCTTAGGACGTTGTGCGGTTAAATTCCAATACTGATGCTGAGTTGTTTTACCATCCGCCTGCATTGTTAGCGTTGTCGCTGGTGAAAGCTTTCGTACGCCCGACAAAATAGTACGCGGTGCAGGCACCACAGCATGCAAGGTTAAATGATGATGCAAAGCGACCGAATCAAATGAGGTATCTACATCACCTGCAGCAAGCAATGCTTGTGGATTTGATGCAAAACGAATTCTTTTACTGTCACGTGAATAATACAAGGGCTTAATACCCAACCGATCACGTGCCATAAATAACTGTTGCTGCTTAACATCCCAAACAACAAATGCAAACATGCCCACGAAGTGTTCAACACACTTCTCGCCCCACTGTGCATAGGCTTTAAGAATGACTTCTGTATCACTCTCGCTGTTAAAACGATGCCCTTGGCTTGATAACTGTTGGCGTAATTCACGATAGTTATAAATCGTGCCATTAAAAACTAACCAATGCCCTGTTTCCTTGTCCTGCATGGGTTGCGCACCGCGATCTGATAAATCAATAATCGCTAAACGCCGATGCCCCAACGCCAGTGAACCAATCACTTTTTTACCACCTGAGTCAGGGCCACGCGGCACCAACACTTCAAGCATACGATCTAACGCTGCTACGTCAGGTTGACCACCATCAAAACGAAACTCACCACAAATACCACACACAGATTTATTACTCGCTATAAATTAAATTTAAACATGAAGCTAAACTGAAAACCTTTAGAAATACTTATTTTTTTAACGCAGTCGTAATCCAGATCTAACTTTAACTGCACCTTGCACCGACTGCGCTACGCGTATTGCACGTTCCATATCTTTATGTGTTAACACATTGCCATACAATGTCACCACACCACGATAGGTGCTCACATTGAGTTTCTTTAATAATACATCATTCGAAAAATGTGCTTTAACGCGTGATGTGATCGCACCATCCGCCTTAACTTGTTCAATACTTCGCTGTTGCTGAGGCGGATTATTATTTGAGTGATGACCTCCACTGCCAAATATTCCAGCTGCACAGCCACTCAACAAAGCCAATAAACTTAACATCACCACGAATAAGAATTTGTTCATATCACTACTCCCTAATAAATTTAACTTTCCCTGAACCAGCCCCCACCACCGGGCGTTGCTACCGAAAGTCGATCACCCATTTTTACGTTAATACTCACTTTAGCATTCAAAGACTTTCCATTAAGGCTGTTTTCACCCGCGCGCCCATCCTCGGCTCCCCCGATACCCCATGGTTGATGACGACGACGTTCAGTTAATAAGGTGACCTGAGCCGGTGCTAAAAATTCATACTCACGAATCAGACCATCACCGCCTCGATGTTCGCCATTGCCACCAGAATCATGACGTACAGCATAACGAGTGACTCTTAACGGATAGTGCATTTCAAGTACTTCAATCGGTGTATTGAGTGTGTTTGTCATATGCGTTTGCACGGCAGATAAACCACTCCCCAATGCACCTGCGCCCATGCCCCCGCCCAATGTTTCGTAGTAGTCCCACGCTGACTCACCTCGAGAACCCATCGCCACATTATTCATACTGCCATGACTGGCTGCTGGAATACGCTCAGGAATTGCCTTCGCTAACGCGCCCATCACCACATCCACCACACGGGTACTCGTTTCAACATTCCCTGCTGCCACCGCAGCGGGTCGCTGCGCATTAAGTAAACATCCCAATGGCGCACTTAATTTAATATGCCGAAAACTCCCTGCACAAGCCGGTGTATGTGTCGGCATCAAGCAACGAAACACATAGTACACACCTGCCGCTGCCACGGATAAAGGGCAATTAATATTGCCAGCGGTTTGATTTGCCGTACCACTAAAATCAACCTCAATCTCACTGCCATCGACATGAATAATGGCCTTAATCTCAACATTCTGATTACCTAAGCCGTCATCATCCATTACATCCGTAAATTCATAGTCACCATCAGGAATATCCGCAAGAGCGGCAGCAGCAAGTTGTGCCGCGTAATCATTCAGTTCAGACAGTGCTTGATTAAACCCCGTGACGCCCAAGCCGTTTATTAAATTGTTTAAACGATGTAAACCAGCCTGATTCGCGGATATTTGCGCATTAAAATCACCGCTCGCCTGCTCTTTATGCTGTAAATTGTCGATAATGTCGTCGAAAATACTCTTATCTAGCTGGAAATTCCGCATAATATGCGTAGGAGGTATAATTAATCCTTCTTCATCAAGATACTGACTAATTGGCATTGAACCAGGTGAATCAGCACCAATATCTGCATGATGAGCACGGTTAGCGACAAATGCCACCAATTTAGCGTCAATAAACAGCGGAGCAATCAGTGTTACATCAGGTAAATGCGTTCCTCCTAGATATGGATCATTCAATACGAGCATATCACCAGCTTGCCACTCGACCGAACGGACAATATCACGCATAGCATAAGCCATACTGCCTAAATGCACTGGAATATGGGCTGCCTGAGCACAAAGCTCGCCCTCTACATCAAATACAGCACAAGAAAAATCCAGACGATCCTTAATATTGGGGGAAAATGCCGATCCTTGCAGGCGGGCACCCATTTCTTCGCAAACTGCCTCAATTCGGCTTGCAAATAGTGTAAGATCAACAGCGTTCATAAGTACCTAGTCTACGCAAAAACGTCCGCTAGCGCAGGTGAACACAACAAAAATATAACAATATTGCATTCGGCTCAGCCATGCTTATAATAGCGCACTAATTTAGTAAGCTATTTTATAATAAAGGGGAGATTACTCCATGAATCCATTAAAGTCCGTCCTTGGCACCATTATCTCGGGTATTGTTTTAGCCCTCATTTTTGTCTTTGCTATGAAAAGTGAAGCCGGTAACCCAATGGAATGGACCATCTGGTTCCACGCTGTCGTTGGTGTTCTCTGGATTGGTTTGCTCTACTACTTCAACTTCATTCAAGTGCCTGGTGTTGGTAAAGCATTAGCTGACAAAGAACCTGGCCCTGCTGCAATTAACAAATACATCGCACCTAACGCCTTATTGTGGTTCCGTTGGGCGGCACTGTTAACCTGGCTTTCAGGTGCAGCGGCTTTAGGTAAACTTGGCATCTTTAAAGCGGCATTCTTATTACAAGATCCAGCGGTAGTTATTGGTGTTGGCGCTTGGTTAGGTACCATTATGCTATTGAATGTTTGGGGTCTTATTTGGCCAAACCAGAAGAAGATCTTAGGTCTTGACGGTAAAACACATTCTCCTGAAGTAATTGCAAAAGCGAAAATGGTTGCATTAATGGCATCACGTACCAATACAATGCTCTCTATTCCAATGCTGCTCGCAATGACAGCAAGTACTTTCCACAATGGCGGTATGCCACTGTAAAGTTCAAGAAGTCATTGAATGCTATAAAACCCAGTGCTTCGGCACTGGGTTTTGTTTTTTATAGAACTTATTGATTTCACAAATAACCACTGTAAATTGCTTGATTTATGAGAATATAAGGTTAAAATCTATTTTTAACTAATGGCGGCACCTCTGAACGGGTCTGCCATTTTTGTTTTTGAAGGACGAAAGCAAATATCATGAGCACGACCCATAACAAAACGATTATGAATACCTATGCTCGGTTACCCGTAAGCTTTGATCGCGGCGAAGGCGCATGGCTATACGATGATAAAGGTAACAAGTACTTGGATGCACTCAGCGGCATTGCTGTTTGTGGTTTAGGTCATGCCCACCCTGCTGTTACCGCTGCGATTAGCGAACAAGCGGGCAAACTCGTTCATACATCGAATCTCTACGGTATTGCGAATCAGCAACAACTTGCTGACAAATTAACCGACCTCTCTGGACTAGAAACAGCATTCTTTGGCAACTCAGGTGCTGAGGCGAATGAAGCGGCAATTAAAATTGCGCGGCTTTACGGTCACAACAACGATATTGCACAACCCAATATTATTGTCATGGAAGGCAGTTTCCACGGGCGAACCATGGCAACCTTATCCGCAACCGGTAACAGAAAAGTACAAGCTGGCTTCGAACCCTTAGTGCAAGGTTTCATTCGCGTGCCTTACAATGATGTTGAAGCCATCAAAACCGTTGCCAAAAATACTGACAGTGTGGTGGCGATTTTAGTTGAACCGGTACAAGGCGAAGGTGGCATTAATATTCCCGATGCCAATTACCTCAACGAACTACGCACAATTTGTGACGAACAAAACTGGTTACTGATGCTTGATGAAATTCAAACAGGCATGGGTCGCAGTGGAAAATGGTTCGGTTTTCAACATAACGATATTAAACCCGATGTAATGACACTCGCTAAAGCCTTAGGCAATGGCATACCCATTGGTGCTTGTCTTGCCAGAGGAAAAGCCGCTGAAGTTTTACAACCCGGCAACCATGGTTCTACTTTTGGTGGTAATCCACTCGTCAGTGCCGTGGCATTGGCAGTGATTGATACCATGGAAAAAGAAAATCTTGTTGCACGTGCCGCACAACTTGGCACGCAACTGATCGATGCTTTTTCTGCCAAACTTGCCAATAATGACCACGTCACCGACATTCGTGGACTAGGTTTGTTAATCGGTATTGAATTGAACATAGACTGTGCAGAACTGGTCGTGGTAGCACTTGATGAAGGTTTATTGATCAATGTTGCTGCCGGTAATGTGGTTCGTTTATTACCACCGCTCGTCATGACCGATGCAGACGCAGAATTATTAGTCGACAAACTCTGCACACTCATCGAACACTTTACCGCCTCTCAACCTGTCTCTGCACAGGCGTAGCAAAGGACTTATCATGGCTGTTCGGCATTTCCTTACTTTACTCGATCTTGATCCCGCTGAAGCGAATCAACTGATTACACGCGCTATCGAGCTTAAACGCATGCATAAATCTGACGAGATTTATGAGCCAATGAAAAATCAAGTACTAGGAATGATTTTTGAGAAATCATCCACTCGTACCCGTGTCTCATTTGAAACAGGCATGGCACATTTTGGTGGTCACGCAATTTTTCTTTCACCACGTGATACTCAACTGGGGCGCGGCGAACCGATTGAAGACAGTGCGCGGGTTTTATCACGCATGGTTGATGTAATTATGATTCGCACCTTTGAACATGAAAAAATTGAACTGTTTGCTGAATATTCGCAAGTGCCTGTCATTAACGCACTCACTGACAGCTACCATCCTTGTCAGTTACTGGCTGATGTACAAGCATACGTTGAACATCGTGGCAGCATTCAAGGCAAAACGATTACCTATATTGGTGACGGCAATAATATGTGTCACTCCTATATCAATGCCGCACGTTTATTTGATTTCAAACTACACATCGCCTGCCCTGAAGGCTATGAGCCCAATGCAGCCATTTTGAAACCTGCCGCCGATCGTGTTGAAATTATTCGTGACCCCGTTGCCGCCAGCCAAAATACCGATGCGGTTGTCACCGACGTCTGGGCAAGCATGGGGCAAGAAGATGAACAAGATGGACGTGCCTCGGCCTTTGCCAATTATCAAGTCAATGCGGAGGTGATGGCCGCCGCAACTGATGATGCCGTGTTCATGCATTGCCTACCGGCCCACCGCGGTGAAGAAGTTACTGCAGAGGTGATCGATGGCTCACAAAGTATCGTCTGGGATGAAGCAGAAAATCGTTTACATGCACAAAAAGCCTTGTTGGAATTTCTTATCGGCAAAAATCCAGCCTAAGGTCTATACTTAGGTCAAACTTTAAATATAAAAAATAATGAACACATTACTTGAACTCAGAGAGATAGAATGCCGCTACGAAGATCGTACCGTAGTAAAAAATCTATCCCTGCATGTCAATGAAGGCAGTATCGTTTGTTTACTGGGTCCAAGCGGCTGCGGTAAGACCACTGTATTACGCGCCATCGCTGGTTTTGAAGATGTCCACAAAGGCGATATCCAACTCGGAGAAAAAATTCTCTCTAAAGCAGGCTATACACGTCCACCACACCAACGTAACCTCGGCATGGTATTTCAAGACTACGCTCTTTTTCCACACATGAATATTTGCCAAAATATTTGTTTTGGTTTGCGCGACATGTCGAAGCTTGCCATGAAAACCATTTCAGAAGACATGCTCAATGTAGTAGGACTCACCGGCTTAGGCGATCGTTTTCCGCATGAGCTATCGGGTGGACAACAACAGCGGGTTGCCTTAGCGCGTGCCTTAGCGCCCAACCCCGATGTTATTTTACTCGACGAACCATTCTCTAACCTTGATATTGAATTACGAGAACGCCTTAGCATTGATGTACGTAATATTCTCAAAGGGCAAGGCATTACCGCCATTCTCGTTACGCACGATCAAAATGAAGCCTTTGCGATTGGTGATCATATTGGTGTCATGCATGACGGACAGATCATGCAATGGGACACGGCCTATAACTTGTACCACGAACCAGCCAACCGTTTTGTCGCAGACTTTATTGGCCAAGGTGTTTTCTTAAAAGGCACCTTAATTTCACCGGATACCATTAACACTGAAATTGGTCATGTCACCGGTAACCGTGCTTATGAGTGGCCGGAAGGGTCGGCGGTTGATTTATTACTACGTCCCGATGATATTGTGCCCGATGATTCCGGTGAACTCACCGGACGTGTGACCAACAAAGCATTTAAAGGTGCAGAAATCATGTACACCTTACAGCTTTCAACCGGTAGTCGTGTGCTATCCATGTTCCCATCCCATCACCTGCACGAAATTGGTGATGAGGTAGGCATTAGAATCGCAGCAGATCACATGGTGGCTTTTCACCGGGATGAAGAATTAACCTACTAAAATAATAAAATGTGACTGGATAGACGCTTTACATTCACAATAATAATTACAATTGACCTACATATATAATTAACAAAAGTAGGCAAGGGAAGGAGAAAAACCGTGAACAGAATTATTCTGCTGTTTACCTTATTTATTGGTGCGAGTCAGGTTGCCGCTGACAGCCGTTATGTGATTGATGAACTCACCATCACTGTGCGCAGTGGTCGAACCAATAGCCATCAAATCGTCAAGCTATTACATTCAGGCGCAAAGATCGAAGTGCTTTCCGAACTGGAAGAAAATGGTAAACAATATGCCTTTATCCAAGCGGGCAATACAACCGGTTGGGTGTTATCACAATATTTATCTAAAACCAAAATTGCCCGCGATCGCATTGCTACCATTGAAGCCAAAGCAAGAAAGATCTCATTAAAGAACGTTGCCTTAAAAGAACAACTCGCCAAATCACAAGCGGAAAACAAATCACTCAAAGCACAACGTGACAAACTCAACAACAGCGCACAAAACCTTGATCAAGAATTATCAAAACTCAAACGCGTATCAGCACGACCATTAGCATTACAAAAAAGCAACGAAAAACTACGCATGGAACTTGCTACCAAAACATCTGAAGCCAAGTTGCTCTCAGAAGAAAATGCAGATCTTAAAAGCCGAGATCAACGAGACTGGTTTGTAACAGGCACCGCCGTAACATTAGGTAGCATCTTATTTGGTATTATCTTGACACGCATTCGATGGAGACGACGCTCAAGTTGGGGAAGTAATTCTTTTTAAAAATCATCGTCAATGCAAAAACCGTCATTGCGAACGCAGTGAAGCAATCTCTAGCACATAATCAAAAGATTGCCGCGCTACTGCTCGCAATGACAAGATCAGAAGTACGTCGTACTAAAACTGACAATAACAATCACCTAAGGACGTAATGCTTGCACACGGCGCAGAAGGCATGCAGACTGTCAATCAATGACCAACTCACCCTATAGCATTGACGCCCTTGAATTGGGGCCGATGGAGAATTTTGTTTACCTTATCCGCGATCATACCAGTGGTCGTGCCGCCATCGTTGATCCCGCTTGGGATGTGCAACAAGTCATTGACCTTGCAAAACAACAAGACCTCACTATTACTGACGTGCTACTTACGCACAGCCACCACGATCACATCAACGGCATTAATGATGTACTTAATCAATATGATGCCCAGTTACACTTATTAAAAAGCGAAGCCGAATTTTGGGGGCAATCACTTAACATGCCCAATCTGCATCATGGTGGCGATATTATTAAACTTGGCGAAACTGAAATAAAAATTCTTCACACACCCGGACACACCCCGGGTTCTGCCTGTTATCAACTCGGTGACGATCTCATCACTGGCGATACGATGTTTGTGTACGGGTGTGGTCGTTGTGATTTAAGTGGTGGTGACCCAGAAGTCATGCACGATACCTTGCGCAAACTTGGCCAGTTACCTGAATCAACCTTAATTCACCCCGGCCATAACTACGCAGACAAAACCAGCTGCACCATGCGTGAGCAAGTTGAGGGAAACCCCTTCATGCATTTTGATACGACCGAAGATTTTGTGCATTACCGTATGCACGAACACGATAAAATCCGTAACTCACCCTACCATGCCGTCTTAAAGAAAGACTAAGACAAAACTGCAAAAAAGTAAGGTGCCCAAAGCACCAACAATGAAATAACTTGTAACAACTCAAGGATGAAAATCTTTTTGAATTTCTGACGTTTCGCCTCATCCGCTTCAATCATGAAAACGCGGCTCATCAACATATCGAGCAATATAACAAATATAAGAATAAACGAAACGACGGGCACTAATACGTCTGGCAATAATCCCCAGCCTTCCATCCGTACATCGGTATCCGTAAAAGGGATTGCTGACAAACTTAACAGTGTCGTAGTCAATAACATGACTCGTAATGCACCCAGTTCATTCAAAAAATTCTTCATTACCTAGCTCACTCTTTATTATTCAATGCTAATTACCGATTCGGTAAAAATATTCCCACGGACAACGTGTTAATGCTTCCAGTTCTTTTAGCAGCACTTCATTTGGTACGGCTTCACTTTGATGAACTCCCCAAATATGCACACTCATTGCAGCAAAACCTGCTGTGCGCCGCCAATTATACATATGTAGAGGTTTTGTAGCACCACAGCCCAAACACTGCCGCGTAAATACTTCTGGTGCTTTTTCCCAAAAGGGTATCAATGACGACCAGTCATCATCAACGGCCTTACATTGAGGGCATTGAGGAGAACGCACATTGTTTCCACCTAAAAATTTCACCTCATCAGAACAATCCACACCGACATGACAAAATTCAGCATCAGCACCTCGTTTACCTTCTGCTGGTGGCACTAATTTAAGTGACGGACTACAACCCAGAAAGCTAATATGCTCAAAGAAATGCTGACCAACAAGGTAGTGTTCCTCACGCCCATCCACATCCTCGGGAGCTAATTTATCCGCGATAAGACCAGCCCCTTCAAGCACAGACAGCAGCGCCAACATATTCGCTCTTGCGCTAATCGCACGTGGATATAAAACTAATCTGTTATCAGGGTAATCGTCCATGTTTTTTCTTGGCATTCTTATTCAGTAACGGCATTATAGGATGATATGATACTCCAACGTAACATTATTAAGCTCTTTTTATTCTGTGTAGCACTTCTTCTCAGCAATGCCCTCCATGCCGAGGTCACCGCCCATTTTATTACCGAAACAGGCTACGACAAAGGCATTCTCTGGAAAATCAGCTCTGCTGGTGGTAAAAATAGCTACTTATTTGGAACTATTCATGTCGAAGATCCCAAAGTCACGCGGCTCAATAGAAAACTAGTTCGTGCGATACAGCGTAGCAAAAGCATGAGTCTGGAATTGTTACCTGATCCACAATTACAACAAAAAGCCACGCTGGCGATGCTTTATACCGATGGACGCACACTAAAAGGCGTTATCGGGGCTCGTTTATATGCGCGCAGTATTAAAGCCATGAATAAACGCGGTATGCCCGAGCAGATGGTATCACTGATGAAACCGTGGGCAGTCTCCACCATGCTGAGTTTACCTAAACCGAAGACGGGTGAATTTCTCGACAAAAAACTCTATAAATTCGCTAAAATTCGCGGACTAAAAACCTACGCCCTCGAAAGTTTTGAAGAACAAATGACGGTCTTTAATAGCTTAACGCGTAAAGAACAGATTAAGATGCTCAAACATACCCTTAATGATCTTAAAAACATACCGGCTCAATTTAAACAATTAAAAGACGCATGGCTAAACAGCGATCTCGCCTTACTTGAGTCTCTCAGTACGCAACAAATGAATGCCGCTAATAGCAGTACACAATTCAAAGAAAATATTCTCGATAACCGCAATCAAATCATGCTAGAACGCATGCAACCCCGTTTAGAAGAAGGACGCGCCTTTATTGCCGTTGGCGCATTACATTTAGCAGGTAAAAAAGGCTTATTAAATTTACTAGCCAAACAAGGCTATACCATCAAAGCCGTGTACTAACCCGCTTACGATAATGCCAATATTTGGGTGGCTTGGTTAAGCCGAATGCCAGTGGAATTGATACTTTGCTGCTGCTCTTTCATGTTAATAACAATTTTATTTTATAAAACAGTTAGTTACGATGAGTTATATGGCTAAAGCTAATTTTTTCAACAACAAAAGCAAATATTTATAATAAAAACAGTTACTTACAGAAAAAATAGGTAAAATAGTCAAGTTTCTTCAGTATTTTAGTAAGTATATAATATCTAATATTGCATGTTGCCGCATCAGTCTCTACAATCTCGATTCAAATTATTAACTCACCATTAATGGGAGCAACATTATGGACCAAGCTTACTACGACACCGTCTCCAAGATGGAGAGCGATAGCATCAGTGCAGAATACATGGATGGCTGGATGAGCGGCTACATGCAGAACCCTCTGCGTGAAGAGCAACGCATCACAGACGCATACAAAGCCGGTTACGATGACGGTACTGAAAAAAATACTGATAACATGGGCGCTCATAAAGCATAAGCTTTGCTTGTCAATCAGTAAAAAAGGCAGCTTCGGCTGCCTTTTTTGCCTACCCACGATAACATTCTGGAATCATAATGGCACACGATAAGCTAGAAAAACGATTACTGCGCAATCTAGGCAGAGCTATCGCTGATTACAGTATGATACAAGCGGGTGACCGCATTATGGTGTGTCTATCCGGTGGTAAGGACTCCTTCACCCTTCTACAGCTTTTAAGCAAGCTCAAAGTCAAAGCACATGTTCCGTTTGAGCTATTTTCATTCACACTCGATCAATCACAACCAGGCTGGGACGACTCGAACCTGCGTAGCTGGCTCTCCGAACACAACTATGATTTCGAAATCCTAACCCGTGACACCTATTCTATTGTCATGGATAAGACACCTGAAGGTAAAACAACCTGTTCGCTCTGCTCACGACTACGGCGTGGCAATATTTATACTTGGGCAGAAAAAAATGGTTTTGTAAAAGTCGCACTCGGACATCATCGTGATGACATGATTGAAAGCTTGTTGATGTCGATTATGTACAGTGGTGCAACACGATCAATGCCCGCAAAATTACTCACTGACAACAAAAAACACATTGTAATTCGTCCACTTGCCTATTGCCGTGAAGAAGATATTGCAGAATATGCAGAACGCGAACAGTTCCCTATTATCCCTTGCAATCTCTGTGGCTCACAAGAAAACCTAACCCGTCAGAAAATAAAGCGACTAATTGCCGACTTATCCGCAGAAAATCCTAAAATACCTGGCAATATCTATGCTGCAATGGGAAATATTACGCCCAGCCAATTAGCCGATCATGAATTATGGGATTTTAATAGCCTTGATGAGCAACTTGAACCACTTGAACAAATCAAATTCGGCATCGACCTGTTACAAACTGCTCAGAAATAGTATCTTAGCTATTTCCAAATATTAACTGTTTTTCCTTTCTTGCGTATTGCTGCTGCACGATGTTCAATATAACGTTGAAAGCTCGGTTCTGTTTTATAACCACCTGATAACACATAATCAAATACAGACTGCACATGGAAACTTTTTAAGAAAGCTTCAATACGAATTATTTCCACACCCTTATCATATAAAATAGCGGATGGTGCAAAGGCAATACCGAGCTTATCTGCTAGCTTTTTTGCCGTCGTTGGTTTCCCATCAAGATCGATAATCGGTGTGTCTGCCCAACGATCTAACTGAACAATATTGAATTGTTTTAAAACATCTAAAGTATCTTTGTCTTGCAAGGTGACATTATGCAGTTGTTCACAGTCTTTACAATTTGCTTGCTCGAATAAAATAGCTAATGGCTTTTTATCTTGTTTCAATTTTTGTAAATTGTAATCCGGTTTAACAAAGATATTTTTAGATATTAACTTCCCTGCCTTCTTGGTATTCGAGAATTGCGTGTAGTAATCAGAAAAAGATAGTTGAGTATTTTTCTTTTCAGCCACATAACGCAAAGCAATTAAGAGTTTGTCTTTAGGGTAATACCCGTTGATACGCAGTGCTATCTTGCCCTGCTCATCAAAAAACAAAATTGTGGGCGTAAACCAAACTTTTAAACTAGCTGAGTAGGATTTTTCATTATACGCCTTTCCATCTAAACCGATAACGTCACGATCACCCCACATATTGATATCAATCGAATCAAAGTGCTTGGCTAAGTAATCAACCGTTTCTTTATCAGTAAAATTATCGTTAACGAGTTTTGCACAATATGGGCAACCATTTTGATGAAAGTAAATCATCACTCGTTTACCTGATTCAGTGGCTTCTTGAATATCTTCTTTAATATCTAAAAATGAGGATTTAAACCACCCGGGAATTTCAACTAACTTGCCACCTTTAAACTCACCTTCAGCAGCATAAGCCAACAGTGCACTAAAAAAGAAAGCAAAATAACTTGATATGATGAAATGTCGCATAATTAAACACCTTTAAAAGTTCACCTCACAATAAACCATAGTGTGCCCTGTTAGCACAGAAAATCAAGCGATAACAATTAAACTATTTCACTATCTCACTCGATTTAGGCGGCAAGACACTGCAGGCACGACCATAGTCTTTAGGTAACTGCTTCAACACATCAGGAATACAAATAATATCCACCACAACTAAACCAGAACAACGAGCAAACTGTATCGCATTTCCTCCATCGGTAGTCACAATATATTTACGAGGCCAATTGCCGCTTGGTGTTTCCATTAAAATTTTCTGTGCATAAACCGTTTTATTGCCTGCGCGTAACTTTTCCAACTTGCCTAACGACACCAATAAATAGGAAGTATTTCGAAGTATATCGGTTGCGCGATCCCAGTTAAACGGTAGCTTCCCACTTAATTTCTTAAATGCCAGTGGGCTCGTTTTTGAATCTACACGACAGGTTTGTAATAAGGTTTTCAAACCTGTTGCCACTTGTTCCTGAACCGGCTCAGACAATGGTACGGACGCACCGCGCACAAACATCTCCACCTCAGGCGGGATCTCTTTTAGCTCTTTAATTAAATCAGCCGTATCTGCACTCGCCGTACTGACTAGCAAGAAGCTACTGAATAGGAATATTGTTAATCGCATAATCATTCGACACCGAAAAGTAACCTTTATTGCTAATGCTATCGACAACTTCGTTTAAAAATTAAGTTAAATTTTATCTTATTTAGTAAAATCAAATAATTACAAGAACTTCCACATCAACCAAATTAAACCGGCTAAGACAAATAACATCAACACTTCAAGACCTGCCAGCCATCCACCCAACATGTTCAGTCTCCTTAAGCCTTAGCTAGCAATTTATCTAACTGATTTGCAAACGCCTGTTTTTCTCGATTTCCGTAGCTAGCATGCCCACCTGTTTGAATGCCGGTATCACGTAGTTCAGACATAAAATCTCGCATATTCAGTCGCTCACGAATATTTTCAGGGGTATAAAGCTCACCACGCGGATTTAAGGCAATCGCATGCTTCTCAATGACTTCTGCCGCTAAAGGAATGTCTGCAGTAATCACCAAGTCACCCACTTCACAGCGCTTAACAATTTCATTATCCGCCACATCAAAACCAGCGGGTACTTGCACCGTAGTGAGATATTTAGAAGGTGGCGTATATAACGGCTGATTAGCCACTAAACTTACCATTACCTGACAACGCTCAGCCGCACGAAATAAAATTTCTTTCACCGGCTTCGGACAAGCATCAGCATCAACCCAAATGTGCATAAAATATCCTAAATAAAAACTAAGCTAACTTAGGTAAAAACGAAATGTCCACATAATATTTTGCAGGGTCATTCGGATCAATAAACACCATAATAGTTTCATTCTTAATATGATCTTCCGGATCAAACCAAATATTATCACTCTCAAAAATATGCAACTGATTTGTTTTAGGGTTCATCCATTGGCTCGTAATGACATAAGGATGTCGCCCATTCACAGTAAGACTGGTATTGCGAGATACAGACTGAAAGTCAGTATTAATTCGTGTGCCACGTTGTAGCAATTGTTCCTTTTTCTTCTGCTTGCGAATACCAAAAACAATAATACCAAAACCAATCAGAAAAAATACCGAGCCTATTCCTCCAAGAATCACCGCACCACCCCAAAGTGAAAAGAAACTATTTATCTTTGCTTTATCGGGGTTATCAACCATATATAGGATCGCTATCTGTTCCCCCCTTGAATACGAAGGAGGATTACTGCTAGTAGACGACGTAAATTCAATCATCGTTCCGTTGGTGGTTTTAAAGCGTATCGTTGGAGCATAGGTTGTGCTATTAGATGAGCGTGAACGAACAAGATCGACCACAACACCATCAACTTTAATGGCCTTCGCTAAAAAATCAGTCGTATTTTGATAAAGAAAAAAACTGCCCACTAGCATTCCAAAGCCAATTACTGAAAATAAATATTTAATGATATTAAATGCTTTCATGGCTCTTCCTTTTAATTATGATATGCACACTTCATTGTCTAGCTTATCTAAATTGATTTCATATTGACTAATATTTTCTAAGGTAGTTTTTGCAATATTAAGCATTGCATCGCTGGTAAAGAACCCCTGATGCGCCGTAATTAATGTATTAGGAAAAGTGAGCAACCGCTCAAATACGTCATCAGTAATCACTTCATAGGAATGGTCTTCAAAAAACAAATTTTCTTCTTGTTCATACACATCGAGTCCTAGCATCCCTATCTTGCCTGATTTTAAAGCTGTAATTACCGCCGATGTATCAATGACTGCACCCCGACTTGTATTAATCAGCATTACACCTTTTTTCATTTTATCAATCGCTTTAGTATCAATAATATGATGCGTGTCCGCACTTAAAGGACAATGTAGCGATATAACATCAGATTCTTGCAATAAAGTATCAATGTCTACATAGCGAGCGCCATCATTCACACATCCTTGATTGATGACCGGATCATAAGCGACCACATTCATCCGCATTGCGCAGAGCGTCCGCACAACTAATGCCCCAATCTTACCGGTACCAATGATACCGGCTGTTTTCCCTGCCATATCAAAACCAAGTAAACCATTTAAAGAAAAATTACCTTCTCGAACCTGACAGTAGGCACGATGAATCTTTCGATTAAGCGATAACATTAAACCCACTGTATATTCAGCGACCGCATTCGGCGAATAAGCAGGCACCCGCACAATTTTAATGCCATATTTCGCTGCCGCTTCTAAATCAACATTATTAAATCCAGCACATCGCAGGGCAATTAATTTCACTCCCTGTTCAGATAACCGCGAAATAATTTTCGCATCGACCACATCATTAACAAATACACAAATCACCTCTGCCTGCTGTGTTAACAATGCGGTATCAAACGACAATTTAGCTTCTAGAAAGACTAAGTCGTGTTTACCTGTGGAATTGGCAATATTGAAGTAATCTTTATCATATTGCTTTGTATTAAAAAAGACGATTTTCATGTCAGATTCTCCTATGACACGCTATATAAGAAATAATTTTCTACTAAGCGCTACAATTGCCACTACAATAATAATACCGAGTATCTTTTCTATCTTTTTAGATGAAAACTTAGATGCACCTAAATATGAGCCCATTGCTGCACCTGTTAATACTGCCACAACCAGATAAGGGAAAATGCCTACTTCCATTGGGTTATATTGCAACCTTGATAATAAACCAAATAAGGAATTTAACCAGACAAACACCACACCACAGGCTGCCGCTTGTTTAGCTGTACCAAGACCCAGTACAATAATTAAAGGCACCAAGTAAATACCACCGCCAATACCAGCAATTCCTGCAATCAACCCTAATACAGAACCTGCAATTAAAGACAAAATCAACTTGCCACGCTGGCTTAAGTTCAAACTAAATTTTGTTACTTGCCATAAATATATTCTTGCGGCTATAAAACATAGCGAGACTAATAACACCCAATAAAAAATCTCTTTGCTAACATGCAAAGAGCCACCAAAATATGACATGGGTATAGAGGTAATCAGAAAAGGCGTGATCAAACGCCATTGCAAATGTTTTTTGCGAATAAAATTAAAACTACCGATGGTAGTCACTAACAAGTTAAGTGACAAAGAAATCATTGGGATAGCCAAAACACTAAATCCAATAATCGCCATCATGGCGGTATAAGAAGAACCACCGCCCAATCCGACAGCAGAGTAAACCAACGCAATCACAAAAAATAGTGCCGCTATAAAAAAAGGTGAGTTAACAACCTCACTAAATTCCATTTTAAAACACTCTTTTTATCTTATTGGCTTTTAAAGAAATCGATAATCGCATCATTATAATCTTCTTGCCATAAATGGTTATCTACTCGCCGTTTAGATGAATCAATAACATAAGCTCCTGAGTTTCTATAACCATGCTGTTGTAATAATTTCTGAGATTTTTTCATGCAAGAAAAGTCAACAATAGCATCACCCTTATGATGAAATTGTTTGAACGACGATTTAAATTTAGTCCTCGCTTTCGGCCAGCGTATTTCATTAGGGTAATATCTTGACTGACATGCAGCTTTAGCTGTAACACGTTTATTAGTTTCTATATCAATAAAAACACCCTTCACACCACAACGCGTTCTTGTACCATAAGGATCGCCCGCCGCGACTGGAGCAAAAGCAGACACTTTGTCATTAAAATACGTTGCAGCACGCGTTGCCATATAGCCACCGCTCGACAACCCCGTTAAAAATATCTTTTTCGATGAGCGCCCAGGACGAAGTTGAGGAATAACTGTCTTAATCATCTTACCGACAAAAGGTAAATCAATATTGCGCCGTGGCAGTACAGAAAAATCAAACCGCTTGCCACAAGACTGTCCTCTCGAATCCGTCACCTTGTTTTTTGTCGAGTCGAGTAAAAACACAGCAAATCCTTCTTCAACCGCCTCTTTAGCAAAATCAATTTGTGCTTCAAACTTATCACCGCCGGTACAGAATTGATGGTGGCTACCACCACCAGCATGCATAATAAGCATCGCACCTTGTTTCCATTTACCACGAGGTCGTTTCCAAAGCACCGCGCGTTCAAGACCACCGACTCTCACTGACAAGTGCTTCCAACCTTGTTTTAAACAGGATTTCACCTCATTTGAATAGGCATCAGAAACCGTGGCATGAGCAACGTTAGCTAAACCTAAGAAACTTAATGCAACAAAAAATCGCATAAATTGACCCAAAATCGCTCTATTCCGCATAAACAACCCTATTCACGAACAAATTTAACGCTAGTTGTTGATTATCATAGCCTAAACCGTAACTATAAAACGGTTTATTCCTAAATAAAACATGCATCTGGCGAGACAAACCGTTACACTACGCGACCCTTTCAATAGGGTCTCGATTTTTCTTATTTCAGGTAGCTCACATGACGTCCGAAACGACCATCAACTTTTCTGATTTAGCCCTAAACAAATCATTGCTCAAAGCATTAGATGAAGTTGGCTATGAAAGCCCTTCGCCGATTCAGGCACAAACCATCCCGTTATTACTGGAAGGTAGGGACATCATTGGTCAAGCGCAAACAGGTACAGGTAAAACAGCTGCCTTTGCCTTACCGCTAATATCCAACCTCAACCTGAAACAAAAAGATCCACAAGTGTTGGTATTAGCCCCAACACGCGAACTCGCCATTCAAGTGTCTGAAGCATTTCAAAAATATGCCAAACACATGAAAGGCTTCCACGTCTTACCTGTTTACGGTGGGCAAGATTACCGCGTACAAATTCGCGCCTTACAACGTGGCGTACATGTTGTTGTGGGCACACCCGGTCGCGTTATGGATCATATGCGCCGCGGCACAATGAAACTCGATAAACTGCAAGCCTTAGTACTTGATGAAGCCGATGAAATGTTACGCATGGGTTTTATTGATGATGTTGAATGGGTCATGGAACAGTTACCTAAAGAAAGACAAATTGCTTTATTCTCGGCCACCATGCCAGCACAAATCCGTCGCATTGCCACCAAGTATCTGAACAACCCTGAACAAGTAACGATTAAAGAAAAAACTGCCACCGCTAGTACAATCCGCCAACGTTTTTGGCCTGTCAGCGGCTTACACAAACTGGATGCACTCACGCGTATTTTAGAAGCAGAACCTTTTGATGCGGTAATACTTTTCGTACGCACTAAAATTGCCACCGCAGAATTAGCTGAAAAATTACAAGCACGTGGCTATTCAGCCGCCCCACTCAATGGTGACATTCAGCAAAAACAACGTGAAAAAACTATTAATGATCTGAAAAAAGAGAAAATAGATATCCTCGTCGCAACTGATGTTGCCGCGCGCGGACTCGATGTACAACGTATCAGTCACGTCATTAACTACGACATCCCTTACGATACCGAAGCCTACATTCACCGAATTGGCCGCACCGGTCGCGCAGGCAAAGAAGGTGATGCAATCTTATTCGTTGCACCACGCGAAAAACGTTTATTGCATTCCATTGAAAAAGCCACCAAATCAAAAATTGAGATGATGGAACTTCCATCCACCGAGCTTATCAATGATGCGCGAATTGCTAAATTCAAACAACGTATTACGGATACAATGGCAACCGAGGAACTCGGCCTTTTCTACCAGATGATAGAAAGCTATCAACAAGAACATAATGTGCCTGCCATAGAAATTGCTGCCGCCTTAGCACACTTGCTCCAAGGCGATGCGCCGTTCTTATTACAGAATAAACCGCATCGTAGCGCCAAAGAAAATTGGGAACAAGATGCACGCCCTTCACGACGAAATGACCGTCCTGATCGAGGCCGTCGTGATCGTGACAACAAACGCACTGAACGCCCTGAAATGACAACCGAAGAAGGCATGGTACGTTACCGCATTGAAGTCGGGCATAGCCACAAAGTTAAACCCGGTAATATTGTCGGCGCTATCGCCAATGAAGGCGATATTGATAGTAAGAACATGGGGCAAATCAGTATTTACGGTGATTACAGCCTTGTTGATCTTCCCAAAGGCTTATCAAAAGAGACTGTCAACGACCTAAAGAAAGTCTGGGTAGCCGGTCAACAATTAAAAATGTCAGTCTTTAGCAAAGAAAAAAATGCGTCTCATGCAGCAAGTGAGCGCGTTGTAAAACGCAAGCCAAAACCAACCTCAAAATCATCCACAAAAGAAAAAACTAACAGCAAGCGCAAAGACAAACCACGTCACACTGCGGCTGAGAAGAAAAAAGCCAAATCTAAACGTGATGCCAAGGCAAAGAAAGAGGGTACATTTACTAAACCCAAGAAAGCCAAAGTAAGAACAAAAAGGTAATCTGTTAAAAAAATATTACGTCATCTGAGAAATATTACATCATTTAAGAAATATTACATCATTTAAGAAATATTACATCATTTAAGAAATATTACATCATT
>CAZIWG010000001.1:88093-90155 GCA_964542925.1 uncultured Granulosicoccaceae bacterium
TCATTTAAGAAATGTTACGTCATTTAAGAAATGTTACGTCATTGCGAACGTAGTGAAGCAATCTCTTAAACACAGCAACATCTCACAAAGATTGCCGCGCTTTGCTCGCAATGACGAGTTCACCTATCATCGACTTCCTCAGCATTCTCCAAATAAAGAGGATTATATTTTAGAAAACCAAACATCGGAGATAATTTTATATACAAATAAATCCCGCCGAATACAATAAATGCTAATGTAAACCAATTATCAAAAAGTACGACATTAAAATCATTGGGATCGTATTGCACGCCACCTAGAATAATAAAAAACACGCCTAAACCCATCATCAACTTAAAAAATAACGAATTATCTGATAGACCAACACTCAACTTAGCGGCTTTTGGACGGAGTGGATCAATACGCACCATAACACTAGAACCTATTGCTAAGCCTTTTTGAGTGATGTCGATATCAGATTGAAACTGATAAGATTTATTATAACGGTACCTTACAACGGGAACTCTTAGTAATCTTTGTTTAGAAACCCCTCCCATCGCACCTCTAGTCGTATGAAGTCGCTCAACAATATCAACAATCTCACCAGGAACCTCAATACTTTTAGACATGAAGTAATTGTGTTTCTTGAGCAAAAAAATAGCAAATGAAATAATCGCGACTCCTACTCCAGAAAATATAATGGTATCCATACACTACCGCCCTAAATTAATTATTTATAATATTTATCCAGTTCCAAACAAGCCTGCTCACTTTTTCTACTATCTTCAGGGATTTTATCAAGGGTACGCACAGTAAAGTAAAAACAATGACCCATGAACTTAATATATTGGCTAGTTGCTATTAAATGCTTCTGAAAAGTTGATGCACTTGTTAGCTTATAATCGATGAAACGTTAATTGCGGCCCTTATTCCTACCACTAGCATTTGTACTCCAATTACAGCAAGTATTAGCCCCATTAAGCGGGTGACTATGTCAAGTCCACTCTCGCCTATTGTCGTTGTAATCTTCAAGCTAAATATAAAACAAAAAAAAGTAATAAAACATAATATTGCAAACGCGGCAATTGTTACAGTAACGTCTATCCAGCCTCCTACAGCTGAATAATTCATTGCTGTCGCAATAGTTCCTGGCCCGGCAAGAAGAGGAACTGCCAAAGGTGACACAGCGATATCTGTATGATTCCTATCTTTAGCTGTATGTAATTTTGAATTTTCCCCATGAAGCATATGATAACCAATAATAAAAACCAAAATGCCTCCTGCTATTTGAAGTGCAGGAAGGGTTATACCGAATAAATGAAATATTAATTTTCCTAAAGCAGCAAATAGCAGAATTATAAAAAAAGTTATAGTTAAAGATCTGCGAGCAATTTTACGCTGGTCTACTTTATTTTTATCGCCTGTTAATGAAGCAAAGACAGCTGTATTTGCGACAGGATTCATAACTGCAAAAAATGCCATAAAAACTGTAATTATATGTTCAAGTAAGTGGCTCATTTTTCCTTCTTTCTATAATAAGCTAACAGCTAGGCTAAAGGCTGAACTAGCATCACTCTTGTTACCATTTGCACGTACAGACCATACTTTAGGACGACTACCTGATAATAGATGCAGAAATAAACCGAGTAAATTCATATCATCAGGTGATATAGAAGCATTAAGGCGACCAAGTATTAATTTTAGCTATTTTGAATACTTGGCTTGAATACCAGATTGACTGCCCGTTTTAAAGAACAGCTCAAGACCTTTATGCTTGAAACTCTGTATCACACATTAAATGTAACCTATAACGACACAGGAGTTAACCTGTGGGTCTAACGCCTTGCTCACCGGCAATTTAAGCGGCATGTTTTTGCTGTTTTTTAGCAAAATAAGTGCTGCTTTAAATTGTCCGGCGCAGCTGTTCTATTTGTTATGCTTTTTTCGTCTTTTTGAAGCCAAAGCCCAGCTTTTCTTCGTGGGCAAGCATGTCCATGAATTTTACAAATCGCCTCTGTCTTGTTTCGAGTTTCTTCGCACTTGTCAATCCGTACGCGATGACATAACGACTCGATTTGTTGAG
>CAZIWG010000002.1:0-56313 GCA_964542925.1 uncultured Granulosicoccaceae bacterium
CTGCGCGTGAAATGAAAATTGATGTCGCTGTATCAAATTCATTCGGCTTTGGTGGTACCAATGGTACTGTGGTTTTTCGTAAGCCTGAGTAATTGATGCCAGTGTATGCACTGCAACAACAGGCATGCAGATGATTACGCAACCAGCTGTAGAATTAGCACAAGGTTTTCCTAACTTAGCATTACTTCATCATGCTAACCCTGAGCGTTACCCATTTCTTTTAGAAAGTGTTGCCCAAGGTGGCACTGAAGCCCGTTACGATATTTTGTTTGCTTTTCCCCAAGCTTCTTTGCAATTGGATGACAAATATCAGCTTTCATCAAATCAACTAGAAATAACGAGCAATGATTTTTTGGAAAATTTGGATCGCTGTTGGAAAGAAAATAATAAAGTAGTAATTAAATCCCAGCAAGAACTAGACTTGCCATTTCTGGGCGGTTGGTTTATTTATCTTGGATATGAACTCGCCCAACAAGTAGAACCGGTTCTTGACTTACCCACTAGTGAAAACAATGATGTGATTGCCTATGCAGTACGCATACCAGCAGCAATCATTCGAGACCATGTTACGCAACGATGTTGGCTAATGAGTGATAGTCATTCGTCACAACAATTGCAAGTAATGCATGATGATATTTTAGATATAAAAAATTCGTCAGATGATTTGGATAAGGATTTAGTTACAGCAATCTCAGAGCAGCCAGAACAAGACTATTTAAAGTCAGTTGAAATAATACGTCGTTATATTGTTGAAGGTGATGTATTTCAAGTAAACTTGTCGCGACAGTGGTCAGTATCAGTCGCCAATACGGTAACAGATTACGATTTATACCAATCACTATGCAATAATAACCCTGCACCTTTTGCTGGTATTGCTAATTATGCAGGCAAAACAATTATAAGCTCTTCGCCAGAACGTCTCGTAAGCATCAAAAACAATTGTGTTGAAACACGCCCGATTGCCGGTACACGTCCTCGGGGCATTGAATTGGATGCGGATCAGGCATTATCCATGGAATTATTAGCACACCCTAAAGAACGTGCTGAACATATTATGCTGATTGATTTAGAGCGCAATGATCTAGGTCGGGTCTGTGTGGCAGGCAGTATCAACGTCAATGAATTGATGGTGTTGGAATCTTACGCTCATGTTCATCACATTGTTTCAAATATACGTGGTGAGCTACGAGATGGCGTATCACCGGGAGAGGTCATCAAAGCGGTTTTTCCTGGTGGTACGATCACCGGTTGTCCCAAAGTACGTTGCATGGAAATTATTGCTGAATTGGAAAAGACACCGAGAGGTGCATACACTGGATCCATGGGTTATCTGAACCATAATGGTAATATGGACTTGAATATTCTTATTCGCACGATGACAAGACAGGCATCGACATTGAGCTTGCGGGCGGGTGCAGGCATTGTTGCCGACTCCATTGCGAAAAATGAATTAGAAGAAACTCGTTCTAAAGCAAAAGGTTTGCTTAAAGCATTAGGAGCTAAGACATGAGTGTCCTAATCAACGGGGAATCACAAACGTCGATTGCAATAAGCGATCGTGGCATACAATACGGTGATGGTTTATTCGAAACCATTGCGGTAGAAAATGGGCAATGTGATCATTGGTTTGAACACATGTCTCGTTTAGTCGAAGGTTGCGCGCGCCTGCATATCCCAGAACCGGATACACAGCAATTGTTAGTTGAGGCACAGCAATTATTTTCGGGTCAACAGTTGGCTGTATTAAAAATCATCATTACCCGTGGAAGTGGTGGTCGAGGTTATCGAATTCCTGAAAATGTTATGCCAAGCCGTATTATTAGTATCCATTCGTGGCCTGAATTTCCCCCTGTTAATCGTACATTGGGGGTTCAATTGTATTTGTGTGAAACATTATTGTCTCACCAACCCGCATTGGCGGGGATTAAACATTTGAATCGCTTAGAACAAGTACTAGCGAGGGATGAATGGCATAACCCTGATATTAGCGAAGGTTTAATGCGTGATGTGAACGGGAATGTTGTTGAGGGCACAATGAGTAATGTATTTGCAGTGATTAATAATGAACTCGTTACATCAAAGATTGAAGATTGTGGCGTGGCAGGTATTATGCGTGCACACATCATGAGACAAGCTGTTTTACATGAAATTGCGGTGGTAGAAAGAAATATGTCTCTCGATGATATTTTGATGGCAGATGAATTATTTATTTGTAATAGTATTATTAAAGTATGGCCGGTAAGGCAATTACTCGATAAAAATTACAAAGTGATTGGTAATGTTACCGCACAAATTATGAATGGACTCGTATGAAAATAAAAATAGGACTGGTGTCATTGTTGTTGATTGTAATTGCAGCAGTGGCTTGGGTGGCTTACGATTATAATCAGTTTATCGTATCACCGTTCAACATTGGTGCAGGCAAGTCAGTGCGTTTGGATGTTACACCCGGACGTTCGATTATTTCCATTGCCAATGAATTAGCTAATAAGAACATTATTAGTCGTCCACATTACCTTGCATGGATGGCACGGCTTAATGGACAGGCTAAACGCATTCAAGCCGGTGAGTATGAAATTAATAATCCTATCACGCCAAAACAATTTTTAGCATTACTCGTTAAAGGTAAAGTTCGTCAATACAGCTTTACGCTTATTGAAGGATGGAGTGTTAAGCAAGTACTTAATGCAATCAATAAAAATGAGAATCTAAAACATCTAATAGGCACTGTCTCGGCAACGCAATTAATGGACAAACTGGGTTTTCCAGTTGATTTGCATGCAGAGGGGTGGTTATTCCCTGATACTTATTATTTTGTGCGTGGTGAGTCGGATGTTAATGTTTTATTACGTGCACATGATGCGATGAAAGAGAACTTAAACAAGGCTTGGGAAGTACGCGCAGATAACTTACCTTACAAAACGCCTTATGAAGCACTTGTCATGGCATCCATCATTGAAAAAGAAACGGGAAAAGGGGCTGAGCGAGCACAAATTGCCGGTGTTTTTGTCAGACGGTTGAAAAAAGGCATGAGGCTACAAACAGATCCAACCGTCATATATGGTATTGGTGAAGCTTATGATGGCAATATCAGACGACGCGATTTACGTAAAGATACCCCTTATAACACTTATACACGTAAAGGTTTGCCACCAACGCCGATTGCCATGCCAGGTTTAGCTGCGATACAGGCAGCCTTGCATCCAGACGATGGTGAAGCGCTTTATTTTGTTGCCAAAGGGGATGGTAGTCATGTATTTTCAAATACCTTGCAACAACATAATGAAGCAGTGATCAAATACCAATTAAAAGGCAAGCGTAAGGTATTTTCGTCTTTCAAGAACAGCAAATAAATAATGGCAATAATAAAGGTAAATATTAAATGAAAGGTTGTTTTATTACCATTGAAGGTATTGAAGGTGTTGGTAAGACAACCAATATTGAATTCATTGAAAAACTCTTGCGCGATGCAGGTAAAAGCGTTGTCATGACTCGTGAACCGGGTGGCACATCGCTGGGTGAAGATGTCCGTGAATTATTATTAGGCCATAAACATGATGGCATGAGTCGTGATGCAGAATTATTACTCATGTTCGCTGCGCGCGCTGAACATTTAGATAAAGTGGTTAAACCTGCGTTAGAAAATGAAAAGTGGGTATTGTGTGATCGCTTCACCGATGCCACTTATGCCTACCAAGGTGGTGGACGTGGTTTTGATACAGCTCCTATTGAAACGCTGGAAAATTTAGTTCAAGGCGATTTGCGTCCTGATTTAACATTGTTACTGGATGTGTCGGTTGAAATTGGGTTAGAAAGAGCCGGTAAGCGTAGTGAACCGGATCGTTTTGAAAAAGAAAAACATGATTTTTTTGAACGGGTTCGTCAAACGTACTTGCAACGAGCTAAAGTCGATTCTAAGCGCATGGTTATTATTGATGCCAGCCAATCTTTAGATGATGTGCAATCACAAATTCATCATGCAATAACTAATTTTATTCAGCGATAAGAAACTATGAACCTTCTTCCTTGGCAAGCAGAACAATGGCAACAACTTGTTTCGCGACAGCGACAGGATAAGTTGCCACATGCCGTATTGTTGAGTGGAGCGGAAGGTTTGGGGAAACGACAATTCGCAAATCAATTCGCGGAGAGTTTGTTGTGCCATGACAATAATGCAGATGCAACCGCCTGCGGACAATGTCGTGGCTGTTTACTACTACGCGCAGGCAGTCACCCTGATATAAAATACATTGAGCCAGAAGAAGCGGGCAAAGTGATTAAAGTTGATCAGGTAAGAGCCTTAACCAATTTCACTGTGCTAAGTGCACAATTTGATCAAGGTTATAAAGTGGTTTTGATTGGTCCGGCAGAAAATATGAATCGTGCTGCAGCCAATAGCTTACTTAAAACACTTGAAGAACCCGCTGACAATACGGTTCTTATTCTATACACCAGCGCACCACAACGTTTATTGGCAACGATAAAAAGCCGTTGCCAACGACTTAATTTTATTGCACCAACGTATGCAGTGGCGACGGAATGGTTAGCATCACAATCGGTGGCAAATGCTCAGCAATGGCTAGAAATAGCCGATGGTGCGCCACTTGCAGCGTTAAATTTAGCTCATCATGAAGATGACTCGATAGAAGCACGGTATGAATCGGGATTAGATACCTTAGAAGCCTTACAAACTCGTCGTAAAGATCCTGTCTCTATTGCTGCTGATTGGCAGAGAAAAGATAGCCTACAAGTC
The DNA here is from genome assembly GCA_964542925.1 of uncultured Granulosicoccaceae bacterium. GTDB lineage: Bacteria > Pseudomonadota > Gammaproteobacteria > AKS1 > AKS1 > Sulfuriflexus. The sequence continues at coordinate 4,754 of CAZIWG010000002.1, forward strand.
CTCAAGTGGCTAACAAATTGGGTGATGGACATAATCCGTTTAACGCAAGGAGGGCACTCAGTAGCCATCACTTGCCCAAGCCAACATGCTCGATTAGAAAATTTTGCTAATCAGTTGGATGCTGACGCATTACATGCCTATTTACCGCATTTATACGAGGCATCGAGGCTATTGAGTACCACTTCGGTTAATCAACAGCTGTTATTAGAAGAAATATTGATTCGATGGGCCGCTTTGCCTAAGAATCGTCTATAATTTCCGTGAGTTAGTGCTAAAATAAATAAGAAATAACAAGGTAATTGGTATGGCCGCTCCAAAAATGCCCGGAAGACAGGGGATCTTATCTCTGACCATCAAGGACAAGACTGCCTTGTATGCCGCGTACATGCCATTTGTAAAAAATGGCGGCTTATTTATTCCTACCAATAAAGCCTACAAGTTGGGCGATGAAGTATTCATGCTCCTAACCTTGATGGATGAGACTGAAAAGATTCCTGTTGCCGGTAAAATTATTTGGATCACACCTAAAGGTGCACAAAGTAACCGAGCAGCCGGTGTTGGTGTGCAATTTAGTGATCTTGATAATGGTGCTGCACGGAATAAAATAGAAACGTATTTAGCAGGTGCTTTGCAATCAGATCGCGCTACACACACGATGTAGCCAGTCAATCTTGATGCTTTTTCTAGGTAATATTCAACTATCATGTTAATTGATTCGCACTGTCATCTTGATCTAATGGATTACGAAAAGCTGGGTGGCGATCCGGCTACAGCGGTTAATTACGCACACGAAAATGGTATTGGACACATGCTGTGTGTGTCAGTGAATCTTGAGCAATACCCCAATATGCTAGAAACGATTACTGACATGCCTAAAGTATTTGCCTCAGTAGGTGTTCACCCCAATGAACAAGAGGGCGTTGATCCTGGCGTTGCAGAGTTAGTTAAATTAGCGAAGAATGATAAAGTGATTGCCATTGGTGAAACCGGTTTGGATTATTTTCGTAGTGATGGTGATTTGGAATGGCAACGTGAACGTTTTCGTCGTCATATTGAAGCGGCAAAACAAACAGGGAAGCCGTTAATTATTCATACTCGTGAAGCCAAACAAGATACTATAAAAGTACTACAAAAAGAAAACGCCAACGAAATTGGTGGTGTGATGCACTGCTTTGCAGAAGACTGGGAAACGGCACAACAGGCCATGGATCTAGGATTTTATATTTCGTTTTCAGGTATTGTTACGTTTAAAAGCGCAAAAACCTTACAAGAAGTCGCTCAAAAGGTTCCTCTTGATCGCATGTTAGTTGAAACCGATTCACCTTGGTTAGCACCTGTTCCTTATCGCGGTAAAACAAACCAGCCTGCCTATGTAAAACATGTTGCTGAATGTATTGCTGAATTGCGCGGCGATAGTTATGACACCATTGCAACGGCGACGACAGAAAACTTTTTTAATCTTTTTTCCTCTGCAAGACCTTAAGCAGCATATAACGAAGTATTCTGATAAAGCACGTAAACTTACCGAGTCTTTAAAAATATCAATTAAAGTTTTTTTTATCACTGCCGACAGCATTAACATGAAAGAACTCAATTGGATAGGTGCCATTCTGGGAACGTCAGTTTTGATTGTTCCGTGGCTTGGTATTAGTAAAGAATTGTTTCACTTTATATATGGTTTATTGTATCTGATATATTCACTTATCTATGCAGTTCACATTATTACTAATGGCCTACCATTGTCAGGTCTACGCTACATTGGTATTCACTTGAGTCGCAGCGCAGTAAATGGGGTGATGATGACCATGGTTCTGAGCGTCATGATCTATGCTGCCTATGGTGTTCAAGGCTGGCTAATTGTGATTTTAGCGTCCTGAGTGGTTTTTGAAATAACTATTCATGTTGGTTAGGTACAAAATCAATTGTATTTAAGTAATGTCCAATAAGTTGATATCTCGTACATTGTGCGAAAATTTTTAATAAAATCGTTATTGTCGCCAGGGTCTATATCAGCGTACTATACATGCTATATTATTTAGTACTGGGCAGCGATTTACGCTGGATAATGAAATAGGTGACACGTGAACGATACTTCGAATTGGCTGGTTCATGACCACGGCAAATACGATGATGCACTTACTGAGTGTGAGATAGCTGCGGATATGGGTGAATGGAAAAATGCTACGCGGTTGTTTAATGAATTTATAAATGATCTTAAGTTACATATGAAATTGGAAGACGAAGTTCTTTATCCTTTTTATGTTAAAGAAGTCGGCGATCCTGAAGGGGAAATTATCGAGTTGAGCGAAGAGCATGGTGAACTTGTTCGACTGTTAAGTGATTTGAATTACATAATAAAAACTAATGATTTTGATCACTTTCTGGATTCATTAGAACCATTGCATAAGGCCTTAAATGAACATAATGAGCATGAAGAAGCAGTTTTTCTTTGTATAGAAAATGATTCCTTGCTTATGCATCGTGAAGAAGTAATGGCTAACCTTAGCGCTATACAAAAGCAAGATGGTTGAAAGTAGGGAATAAATTTATCTAAAGTGATAAATATATCTGGTTTATCACTTTTCTTTGATAAGAGCACGACTATATTCACAATGTTAATAATAGTAAGCCCTTCAGCACTCAGGATAATAAATATAAAGCAACAGGGTTTTAATTATGAAATTAATTGAATGGAATGATCAATTTTCCACAGGTATTTCTGGTGTCGATCATGAGCATAAAGAGTTGATTTTAGGAATAAATTCTTTTTATTCAAAATTAACACAGCAACCCGGTAAAAATGAATTAGTTGATATTTTGAATAATATTTATGGAACTATTCATTCCCACTTTATGCTTGAAGAAAATCTAATGAAAAAATATGCCTATGATGAATATGAGCAACACAGGGATGATCATGCACGATTACTTGATGATATTCGGGATATCATAACTGATCTTGAAAATACGTTAGATTTTGATGAACAGCAGTTACAAGCCAGATTAACTGACTGGTTTTTGATTCATTTTAAAAGCTTCGATTCTAGGTTGCATAGGCTTGAGAGGTTATAATCTATAGGTATAAATTTTCAAATATAACTCGAGTTGTTACAAAAGCTAATTAAGAAAATCATTATATAGAAGCATTTAAAAGTGAAAATATCTGTGAAATATGGTTTTGCTTGATATAAGTCAAGGTTTTATATGCCACGACCTCTATATTATCGCCATGGTGATAGTTCTTTGATTAAGACTGTTAGTAGTCTGCAGATTTATATACGTAAGATAATGGCCACTTAGGCGCGAGTCTGACGTACTTACAATAACTAAAAAGGTAGAGGGCTTATAATGATAGATCAAAACGATAGTTCTAACGAAGAAGACGATCGTATCTCGGGGATGCAATCACTTCTGGATAATCCATTTCTTTTACTTTTTATAGGTGTTGCGATGCCCACCGTTTTCTATATCGTGTGGGGAATAATGGAAATAGTGAACCTTCCGGTTGCACCATAATTATTCCACAACATCACAGGGAGATTAGCTTATGACTTCATTTATGCCGCCTGCCGATCGACATTGGTGGAAGGTTCCCGTTGGCCGACAAGAACTTATTTGGATTGCGATTGCCTTAGTCTGGTGTATTATCATGTTTTTGATGATGCCGCTATGGCACGTATACGGTAAACAAAACCTTTCTACCGAAGCATATCAAACTACACCCGCCAAATTTGGAGCCAAGGTCGAAGAAATGGTTCAAAAATATAAAGTGGGTGAAGAAGCGGGCATTCCGATTGTGGCGCCACCAGCCGGTAGTGACATCTATATGTTAGGTCGATTGTGGCAATGGTACCCAGTATTAAAATTGAAAAAGAATCAAGAATATAGATTGCATCTTTCTTCAATGGATTTTCAACATGGGTTCTCGCTACAGCCAGATAACATTAACTTACAGGTAGTACCAGGCTATGACATGGTACTTAAGATTACACCAGATAGGTCAGGTGAATACGGTGTGATTTGTAACGAATATTGTGGTATTGGTCACCATACAATGGTGGGCAAGATCTATGTGGAGGATTAAGAGCCATGTCTGAATTTCGCGTATGTCCCGATTCGGGGTTTTATTTCCATAAGTCAGCCGAAAGCTTGATGAAGGTTAATGCCGTTGTCGGCATTGTTGCCTTGCTGATAGCGGGTGTTTTAGCCATTGGTGTCGTATTAACTCGTTGGCAAGAAGTGCATCTACTCGCTGCCGATAAATTTTATATGGTACTAACCGCTCACGGTATTAATGCATTAATCTTTTGGTGTATTTTCTTTGAGATGGCTATTTTACATTTTGCTTCTTCAACATTACTACGATGTCGACTTGCCACACCGAGGTGGGGTTGGGTCGGTTTCTTCTTAATGTTGATAGGCGCCATTATGAACAACGTGGCTGTTTTTAGCGGCCAGTCTAGTGTCATGATGACATCCTATGTACCGATGCAGGCAGAACCGCATTTTTATCTAGGTTTAATCCTGTTTGCAGTAGGTGCGCTTATTCAAGTGTTCGTTTTCTTTGGAACACTGGTGATAGCACAGCAAGAAAAAACCTATGAAGGCTCAGTTCCATTGGTTACTTTCGGTGCGATTACTGCGGCTATTATTGCCGTTTTCACCGTTGCGTCCGGCGCCATCATATTGATCCCAACGTTCCTTTGGTCAGTTGGTTACGTCAGTCATATCGATGCTGAAATGTATCGTGTTATCTGGTGGGGTATGGGGCATTCATCACAACAGATTAACGTTGCGGCTCATGTATCCGTTTGGTATCTGATTGCGGGTGTATTGTTTGGTGCACGGCCGATGTCTGAAAAAGTTAGTCGCTTTGCCTTCTTGCTCTACATCTTCTTCCTACAACTGGCTTCTGCTCATCACATTCTGGTGGATCCAGGCATCAGTTCAGAATGGAAGATATTCAATACCAGTTACGCAATGTACCTTGCTGTACTTGCCAGTATGATTCATGGCTTAACCGTTCCTGGTTCTATTGAAGTTGCGCAACGTGCTAAAGGCTATACCAAGGGCTTGTTTGAATGGTTACGTAAAGCGCCGTGGGGCAATCCGATATTTTCTGCCATGTTTATCTCGCTAGTAACATTTGGGTTTATTGGTGGTATTACCGGCGTTGTCATGGGCACTGAGCAGATTAACCTGATTATCCATAATACAATTTATGTACCCGCGCATTTTCATGCAACTGTAGTAACGGGCACAACCTTGACGTTTATGGCGTTAACCTACTTATTGATCCCAGTACTGTTCCGGCGAAAAATATTCTTACCCTGGATAGCCAAGATGCAGCCTTATGTATTCGGTGGTGGTATGACAATTCTTATCCTGTTTATGCTGGGTGCTGGCACCCTGGGCGTCTCGCGTCGTCATTGGGATATGGATTTTGCCGGTGCGGCAATGGCCTTTGAGTATCCAGCTATCGCTTATACCTTAATGGCAGTTGGTGCGATTGGTGGGCTGCTCGCTATCGTTGGCGGCATAATGTACATAGTCGTAGCGGTAGGTTCTTTATTATTTGGTAAAAAGCTTGAACCCTCTGCTGGCATTCTCGAAAGCTTTGCGGGCAAACCACTGCATGCATCGGTTTACAATATTCGTAAACCAGAAATGCTCGCAATGGCACCGAAACTACCAGAAGATCATCACAAAGGAGGGGGCTTTGAAGCACCAGGGACCTTTGCCCTCGCAATGCTCCTGCTCGTCACATTTGTGGTGTATTACTTTATTAACTGGAAGTACCTCGCTTCCGTTTGGCCATTAGGCTAGAACTTGAGAAAAAGAAAGGGTGGAATTTCCCACCCTTTCTTTCTATATGTGCTAAATTTATTTTAACGTGGTAAGTTTTTACTTACTATGGAAATAATGTGATTAACTCAGAATAAAGAAACCATTATCAATGCACCCGTTATTTGCTTCTATTGTACTGACATACAGTTTTCTATTTTCAATCACACTAGAGGCGGATTCAATTCTTGAATTAGAACCCTCATCACAAGTAACTATTCAGAAATTCCAGCATAAAAGAGCATTGCAAGAAAGTCAGGATGCGATTGGCAATAAACTTTCAAATTTTCGCTTAACAGATTCATCTGGCAAAGGTATTAAATTACAGGACTTTCATGGCAAACCATTAGTCTTAAGCCTCGTTTATACCAGTTGTTACCATATTTGCCCCATGACGACACGACACCTATCAAGTGTTGTCGAAAAGGCTAGAGAGACCTTGGGTAAGGATAACTTTTCTGTGGCTATTCTGGGGTTTGATAGCCAATTTGATAGCCCTCAAGCAATGCAGCAATTTGCCAAGAAGCAGGGCATCGATAATGCGGATTGGTATCTATTAAGTGCTGACGACAAAACAATTAAGGCTTTAACAAAAGAACTAGGTTTTGTTTTTTTTACCTCGCCAAATGGTTTTGACCATGTGGTTCAGGTAAGCGTTATTGATGCAGAAGGGGTGATTTATCGACAAGTCTATGGCGAAACCTTTAACACGCCATTACTGGTTGAGCCTTTGAAAGATCTAATATTAGGACGACCTCAACCAAATCAGACCTTATTTTCTGAACTGCTTAATAAAGTTCGTTTCTTTTGCACTAATTACGATCCTGCCAGTGACTCATATCATTTTGATTACTCATTATTTATCGGCATGTTTATTGGTGCGGTTATCATCTTACTAATTATTTCTTTCTTAAGACGAGAATACCGTCGCAGTAAACATTTACCTAAATCGTAATCCTTATTACGCTGTGATGAATATTATTAACCCACTTAAATATGCTTATCTGGTGATGGAGGATTGGTTTAATCTAGCCTTTGGTTCGCAATGGAATCCTTTGTATAATATGGGCCGATTGTCTTTTTTCTTTTTCTGGATTGTTTTCATAAGCGGTTTATATTTATTTATTTTCTTTGATACCAGTCTTTCCGGGGCTTATGCTTCTGTTGAATATATCACGCATGAACAATGGTATGTTGCCGGCATTATGCGAAGCCTGCATCGATATGCCTCTGACGCGGCCATTATTACTATTCTATTACACATGTTTCGTGAATTTGCACTGGGTCGCTATACAGGCTTTCGATGGTTCTCTTGGGTTACTGGTGTACCAACCTTATGGATTGTTATTACCTTAGGAATAACCGGTTACTGGTTAGTATGGGATGAGCTTGCCTTATACGTTGCAACGCTATCCTCACAACTGATAGATGCCTTGCCATTAATTCCTGGTTCTATGTCACGCAACTTTGTAGGCCAACAACTTTCTGATCGCTTCTTTTCGTTAATGGCATTTTTACATTTCTTAGGCCAACCATTATTTTTAATTTTTGCGCTCTGGCTACATGTTAAACGTCTATCGCTAGTGAAAATAACTGCACCAAAAGGACTTGCGATTGGCAGTTTTCTTGGCTTATTGGTGTTATCAATAATTTCACCCGCAGTCAGTCATGCTCCTGCCGATACTGGACAGGTTACAGCGGTATTAAACATCGACTGGTTTTATCTTAACGTGTACCCATTGGTCGGTTACCTTAATGCCAGTCAAACTTGGAGCATAACCCTCAGTGTTACTGTGTTCTTGATGTTATTGCCTTGGCTGCCGATGAAGAAAACTGGGCCTGCTGCTGAAGTTCATCTTGATCATTGTAATGGTTGCGAGCAATGCGCCGAAGACTGCCCATATGATGCGATTACAGTTCAAGCTCGCACTGATGGTGCCAGGTTTGAACATGAAGTAAAAGTGAATGCCGCGCTTTGTGCCGCATGCGGTATATGTGTTGGCTCTTGTCCTTCTTCAAATCCATTCCGACAAAAGAATGAATCCCTGGTAACCGGTATTGATATGCCCCAGATGCCTATTGATGAAATACGTAATCATATGAATAAGGCCATTGCCGAACTACAAGGTGATAGCAAAATCATTATTATGGGCTGTGAGAATGCACTGAATTTCTCCAGATTCGAAACCAGTAATATAAAAGTTCTTAGTTTATTTTGTATTGGTATGATGCCAGCAACATTGATTGAATATGCGCTGGCCAATGGCGCAGACGGTGTATTCATAACGGGTTGCCGAACAGGTGATTGTTATTTCCGTTATGGCAATATTTGGATGGATGAGCGCTTTAATGGTCATCGTCAACCCATCCTGCGTCGACGAGCTCAACGTTCACGAATTAAGGTGTCACGTGCTGCTGCAACCGATGGAGAACGCTTGCAGCAAGAACTTGCTGAGTTTCAAGAACACATTAGAAAACTTAACAAAGATGAAATAGCTACGCAGACAGGGCTAGTTAATGAATAAAGTACTGCGTTATGGATTGCAAATATTTAACTACACACTTTTTATGATGGTAGTGTGGTATTTTTCTATTAATCCTCAATATCACCAGCTTGAAGAAGATCAGGCCGTTATTACGCTATCCTTTACGCATGCGACAAAATTACGTGAAGCATGCAGACGCCGTACTCAACAAGAGTTAATGGCATTACCACAGAATATGCGTTTACCCATGGATTGCCCACGTGAACGGTCACCGCTTACGTACGCCCTGTCCTTAGATGATAAAATATTGGCTCAAGCAACAGTAGAGCCACTGGGGTTTTATAAGGATCAAGGTGTCAATCTGTTTCAACGCATAAAAGTAAAGACAGGCGAACATAAATTGCAGATTTGGTTAAATGATGATGTTAATGTAAGCAAACCAACTTATCAGTACGAACAGACAATCACATTACAAGCAGAGCAACAGTTATTAATTGATTTCAATGCAGGTTCTGGTGGTTTCTTTACGAATTAGTTTAAATATTTAGGTAGTGAATAGTATGGAAAATATGGATAACAGTCATAATGCAATGATAGATAGTTTTGTTCTCGACATGCCCAGCATTCAGAGCCGTCGTTTAACAACAGGCTGGTTATTACTATCAGTTGGCGCACTTGTCATCGGCGGGTTTTTTTCTATACTTATTGTGCTTTCACGCACACCTTTCTTTCAAGAAATAATACCATGGACTGATTTTTTTCATACCGCATTAGTCGTGCATGTGGACATGACGGTGTTAGTTTGGTTTCTTGGTTTTGCTGGCGTACTTTGGAGCCTTAATAGCAGTCAACGTTGTATTAAGTGTGGTTGGCTGGCTCTCGCATTAAGCGTAGCGGGTACCGCTGTGATCACAGTTGCTCCTTTCTTTGGTGCGGCTGAGCCATTAATGAATAACTACATGCCGGTATTACAACACCCGATCTTTCTATTTGGACTCGGTTTATTTGGCATTGGCTTTACAGTACTGGTACTAAACGGCTTAGCTTTTTCCCATTCAATTGGATCGACTATTAGTGGAGAGGGCGCACTTCGCTTTGGTTTGTATACCGCATTGATTGCTGCATTGATCTCTATTGCTATGCTGGTTATTTCTTATATAGATATGCCGGTATTTGCCGTTGATGCATATTTTTATGAATTATTATTTTGGGATGCAGGCCATACATTACAGTTTATGCATATTCAACTGATGCTGGTTAGCTGGTTATGGATGGCAACGGTTGCAGGTATTGGCCTAAAGTTATCGCCGCGTGTTGCCTTAATTATCTTCGCGATAGGCTTACTACCAGTTTTATTAACACCCTTTGTTTATATGATGTTTGATTTGGGTGCATCAGTACATAAACATGCGATCTCTCTGCTTATGCAATATGGCGGTGGGTTAGCCTCACTACCGATCGGGCTAATTATTCTTTTTGCTTTTATAAACAAAAATCGCAGTGACATTACAGTGGGTCCTGAATTCAACGCGCTTGTATCTTCAATGATTTTGTTTGGTGTTGGCGGTGTTATTGGTTTTATGATTAGCGGTAGTAATGTCACTGTACCTGCACATTACCATGGCTCCATTGTCGCGGTTACATTGGCCTATATGGGGGTCACATTTCATATTCTTCCAAAGCTTGGATTCAAACCAATTACAGGAAAAGCTGCAACATGGCAGCCGATTGTTTATGGTGCAGGGCAGTTAATGCATATTATCGGTTTGGTTTGGTCTGGTGGTTATGGCGTGCAGCGTAAAACAGCCGGTATCGATCAAGGCTTGGTTGATTATGAACGTATTATCGGCATGGGTATAATGGGTTTAGGTGGATTGATCGCTATTATTGGCGGAATTATGTTTCTGGTCATAGTTTTTAAATCAATGCGTCCAAAACATCATTAAGGTTATCTCTCAGTACTTTCCTTTATCAGTTCAGGTGCAGGCACTTTCGTAGCGTCTTGCATTGTTGACTGAGTCTGCGGAAGGGGAGCAAAGATCGCCCTAATAACACTAAACGACGCCAATGCCAGAGTACTTATAATAATAAGAAAAATGAAAGAACGGCTAGCTAAGCGCTTACCCATCTTGATTTCGATTAAGTTTAAAATATAATCAGAAACTGTATAAAGCACTATTGCTGCAATTGTGTAGTAGACAAATTCCATAAAAAACCTATTCGTAATTAGTTTGTGTAAATATGAAATGACATGACATAAACACTCACGCCACTAACTGAAACATAAAGCCAAATTGGTAAAGTCCAACGTGCTATTCGCGTATGTGTAGCGAATTTACTGCGTAAGGCTAACCCAGCCGTAATGAGCACCAAAGGGAAAGCAATTGCCGCGAGTATTACATGTGAAGCCAGCAGAGTGAAGTACAAATAGCGTACATTACCCTCACCGGCAAACGGTATGTAACCCACTTTGGCGTGATAATAGAGATAAAACACCATGAATACAGTTGACACAATCAGTGCTGTAATCATACATTTTTTATGAACTTCTTTATTCTGCTTGCGGATATTAAGGTAACCGACGCTAACCAATATCGCGGATAGAGTGTTTAATATGGCGAGTATATGCGGAATGTAAGAAATAATATCCAAAGCAAGATTCATTATTGTCAGTTATTTTATAGTCTCAATTATATCAGAACATATCATGAATTTTAATATATTGTGATGTAATCGTTTCCACGTCAAGTGGAGGAGAAAAAGCGGCAACAATCTGCATCTCAGGGTTCACCAAGAAAATAGAACTGGTATGACTAACCAGATAGTCACCTTCTTTGTTTGCGGGCTCTTTTATGTATGCTGCTGCAAATTGCCTAGAAAAATCCGATATAACATCTGCCGCCCCTGTGACTGCGATAAACTCAGGGTTGAAATAAGCGGTATATTTTTTCAGAATATCCGGTGTGTCACGATCCGGATCAACTGACACAAAAATTACTTGTGTATCCGCGCTTGCCGAGTAGTTTTTTTTCAATATTTTGTCGATTTGTTTAAGTGTTGTAAGAGTCGTTGGGCATACATCAGGGCAAAAGGTGTAGCCAAAAAACAAGAAGCTCCACTTTCCTTTAAGATTTTCCTTTGTAAAATCTTTTTTATATTGATCTGTAAGAGTAAAGGGCACTAATGCATGTGGTTGCGGACGCATCACGGACATAAGCTCTTGCGGAATATGTTTTTGATTAGCTTGCTGAGAAAAATAAACAGCAGAAACAAGAGCGACAAATGAAATAAAAAGAACCAGCGTTCCTTTTGGAAATTCTTTTTTCGTTGTCATTAAATTAATTCCTATTTTTTGTTTTTTCGCCATTCATTAGAGAACCACCAAACAAAGATGATGATCATTATGATGTTTATGATAATACCAAGAATAAAAAATGCTGATAATTCTCGAGATTCTTTATTTAGTACTTTTTTCTTATTAGGTGTTTTTGACGTAAATGTCAAGGCATTATCATGGTCACTTAAGCTACTCGTAGTTTCTGAGATAGTCATTGCATCAGCAGATGCCGAGATAGGTAGCAGTAGTAGACCCATTAGCATAAAACTAATAAACGCTCGTAATAAGTTTTTTTGTCTTTGACAGTGTTTCACTTTATTGAGCATAGCATTTCACCACCTTTTATTCTGTGAATAATATAATTTATTATTGTTGCTTGTGTGAAATAGAATTGGTGGTATTCTGATAAGCATTGCAGATCCGTATCAAGGTGATTTTAATGAAGAATAGACTGACTACATTGCTGATAATGCCCTTTATTTTCAGTTTATGGATTTCTGGCTTATGTGTTGCTGATGATTCATCACCCGATGAGCTGAAGATTTATTCCGGCTACTATTCTCGGGAAGGCAATAATGAGGAAATGGCTCGAACAACCGGCTATAACCACTATGTCAGGTTCTTTCCTGGTAATCGAATTATCAGATTGTATGTTCCGTACCCGTACGCAGAAACAATAAAGCCAAGTTTCATCAATCTCGCTTTCAATGCGGCGATAAAACAATCGACTGGAAGTGCTTATATTCGAAGTAAGTTTGGCGTAATGGACGAAAAGGTTATCGCACACTTAGATAGCTTTCACTGGGTTAATAATCAAATTATGTATGACTGCGGTAAATCGTCACCGTGCAGGGTCACATTTGATGATAAGTCTATGACTGTTCTTAAACCGGGTCTCGTGCTTGAGCATAAAATACACTACGCACTTGTGAAGGAATAGCTAAACTATCAAAAATTCCATGAAGTAATGTTTGATTATTGACTTATATCAAGGAGCTGTACTGAATTACATTTAGTATAGGGGCATGATTCAATTATGTGCGTGATATATTGACTAATCACTTACTATTTTTTCGCCATGCCATCATAGCCATTGCGTTGCTATTGGTGAGTGATTGCCTGCTCGCTAAAGATATTCGTGAGCATTTCTCCATCATTCAAGATTTCTTTCCAACTGCTGAACGCGTCAGTAATCTGGAAGGGACACCGCCATCAGCCGCTGTACTAAAAGGCGGGGACACCTTGGGTTATGTCTTTTACACAGATGATATTACTCCCATGCCAGCCTACTCAGGTAAACCCATCTCTATTTTGGTAGGCGTTGATATGCAAGGCAGTATTCGTGGTGTCAGAATTATCCACCATGAAGAACCCATTCTTGCTGTTGATATCAAAAATTCCGATCTACAGCATTTTGTAAGCCAGTACAATGGTATACAAATGTCTCAACGAACCAAGATAGGTGGGCAAGACAGAGAGGGCTACAAGGCATTAGATGGCATCAGTGGCGCAACGATTACAGTTATCGTCATTAATGCATCGATCATGAAATCACTACGCAAGGTCATTAAAGCCAGAAATATCAAAGCTATTATTCAGACGCCAACAACGTTAAATTCAGAAATGGCAACAACCTCGATTTGGTTTGATATATGGGAAGATCAAAAATTCGAGATCAGTATCCTGATTTTTAGTTTACTGATATTAAGCTGTGTGATGGTTTTCCAAGACTGGTTAGCACGCCATCCGTTTCTACTTACTCGACTGCGGATATTTTACCTTATCTATACCTTATTTTTTGTTGGCTGGTATATGTTAGGCCAATTGTCGGTAGTCAATGTACTTACATTCTTTACAGCTATTACCCATAAATTTAAATGGGATACTTTTCTGATAGATCCTGTCACGTTCTTGTTATGGGGATTCCTTGCAGTGACCTTGTTGTTATGGGGGCGTGGTGTTTACTGTGGTTGGTTGTGTCCGTTTGGTGCATTGCAAGAGTTGCTGAATAAACTTGCGGTACATTTTAAATTGCGACAGCTGGAGTTTCCTACGGTAGTCCACGAACGCTTACTGGCACTAAAATATATAATTTTCATTATGCTATTTGGCATGTCATTACAATCACTACAAACTGTATTGCCGTTTATTGAAGTAGAGCCATTTAAAACAGTGATAACACTACGATTTGATCGTGAATGGTCTTATCTGAGTTATGCCTTGATTCTGTTGTTGCTCGGTGTATTCAACCGCAAATTCTATTGTAAATATCTTTGCCCGCTAGGTGCGGCGCTGGCTATTCCATCGCGTCTAAAATTGTTTGACTGGTGGTTACGACGTCGAAAAGAATGTGGACATCCCTGTCAAGCCTGTGCCCAAGATTGTGAAGTACAGGCTATTCGTCCAACGGGTGAGATTGATGCAAATGAATGTCATTATTGTTTAGATTGCCAAGTTACATATTGGAACAATTATAAGTGCCCACCACTAGTTGAAAAACGTAAACGTCGTGAACGTGCCAAACAACATAGCAAGGTAATGTCAAACAAAGTAAAAAATACGTAATATTTTTTATTTACTTGATGTATATCAATGTTAGAAATGTCGTCGAGTAGTATATAAGAAGCGTTATATATTCAGGAATTCTTACTTGTACCGGGGAGAGCGTGATGAATAGAAATAGAGTTGCTCGTTTGACTAGCGTTGCCGCAGTAGTGGCAATCACTATGTCATTCAGCTTAGCATCTTATGCTAAAAAGGAAAAAACAGGTGAACATCCAGGCACACCTGAGACGGAACTTCGATATAAGGGAGCACCAATTCCAATTCCCATAGAGGAGTCTAAAAATATTATCTCACCTAAGGCACCACCAGTGAGTGAGACAGAATTTGCTCGTGCTAAAACAATCTTTTTTGAGCGATGTGCCGGTTGTCATGGGGTACTGCGCAAGGGAGCTACGGGTAAGCCGTTGACACCAGATATTACCTTACCCAAGGGTACGGAGTATCTGAAGGCATTTATTGGTTACGGCACACCAGGCGGCATGCCTAATTTTGGTACTTCCGGTGTCTTATCAGATAAAGATGTTGATTTGATGGCTCGTTTTCTACAACACGAACCACCTGTACCTCCTGAATTTGGTATGAAGGAAGTAAGGGAAAGTTGGAAAAATATTATTCCAGTAAATAAACGTCCAACAAAACAGATGAACAACTACGATCTGAAGAATGTTTTCTCGGTCACCTTACGTGATGCGGGTGAAATTGCCCTTATTGATGGTAATACTAAAAAAATTATCAGTATAATCAAAACAGGTTATGCGGTACACATTTCTCGCTTGTCTACATCAGGACGGTATATATTTGTTATCGGACGTGATGCGAAGATCAATCTCATCGATCTATGGATGAAAGAGCCTGCTACTGTTGCCAAAATCAAGATCGGTATGGAAGCACGTTCAGTCGAAACGTCAAAATACAAAGGTTATGAAGATACCTATGCGATTGGCGGTGCTTACTGGCCACCACAATACGTCATCATGAAAGGTGACACTCTGGAACCACTCAAAATCGTAACGACTCGTGGCATGACCGTGGATACTCAGGAATATCATCCTGAACCTCGAGTTGCTGCAATTGTTGGCTCACATGAGAAACCAGAATTTATTGTTAACGTGAAAGAGACCGGTAAAATCTTGATGGTTAATTATTCTGATCTGGATAACTTGGAAGTAACCACAGTGAATGCTGCGCGCTATCTACATGATGGTGGCTGGGATTCTACGCTACGTTACTTCTTAACAGCTGCTAATAAGTCCAACAAGATTGCGGTGGTTGATTCAAAGACCTCTAAATTATCAGCACTGATAGATGTGGGTAAGATTCCTCATCCAGGTCGTGGTGCCAACTTTAAAGATCCGAAATATGGCCCCGTCTGGGCAACCAGCCATTTAGGTGATGACAGTATTTCTGTGATCGGTACCGATCCAAAGGGACACAAGAAAAATGCCTGGAAGGTTGTTCGTACATTAACAGGTCAAGGTGGTGGCTCTTTGTTCATCAAGACGCATCCAAAGTCTAAACACTTGTATGTGGACACACCACTCAATCCAGACACCAAGATCAGTCAATCGGTTGCGGTATTTGATTTGAATAATCTGGATAAACCTTACAAGGTTCTACCGATTGCTGATTGGGCTAAGTTAGGTAAAGGCCCCAAGCGAGTAGTTCAGCCAGAATTCAATTATAAAGGTGATGAAGTTTGGTTCTCCGTCTGGAGTGGTGCTAAGCAGGAATCTGCAATTGTTGTTGTAGATGACAAAACGCTTAAACTGAAGTATGTCATTAAGGACAAGCGTCTGGTGACACCAACTGGCAAGTTTAATGTTTATAACACAATGCATGACATCTATTAATGAAATAAAGGACGGAGCCGCGCTGGTTCCGTCCTTCATTTTCATGACCCAAGATAGTCACAAATATCAGCGGTGACATCACAAACATAAAGAAAAAGCGAGATGTGATGACAAATATTACAGTTTATTTAGTGGGTGCAGGGCCAGGTGATCCGGATCTTTTAACAGTCAAGGCATTGCGTCTTTTAAAAAACTCTGATGTAGTCGTTTATGACAGGTTGGTATCCGATGAAATACTAAAACTTGTACCGGTAGGCACCAAACGTATTTATGTTGGTAAAGCTAGCGGTCATCATCATTTTACCCAGACTGAAATAAATTCATTACTATTCAATCTGGCAAATAGTAATCGCAAAGTTGTAAGGCTCAAGGGTGGCGATCCTTATATGTTTGGTCGTGGTGGTGAAGAGGCTCAATTTCTGATTAACCATGATATTAAGGTAGAGGTCGTACCGGGTATTACTGCAGCATCAGCTTCTGCCTATGCAGGTATTCCATTAACTCATCGTGGTATTACTAATGGTGTTACGATGGTAACTGGACATATACGAGAAGACAGAGAACTTGGCTTTGACTGGAAGGCACTGGTGAATACCGGAACCACTTTAGTATTTTATATGGGCTTGCATAATCTTCCAGAGATCAGTTTTGAATTGATGAAAGCAGGTATGTCTAAGAGTATGCCAGCAGCACTTATTCAGAGTTGTAGTCTACCTCAACAACGCCAGTATATTACTCAACTGGGTCAGCTTGCTAAAACGGCTAAGCAACAAAATTTTAAATCGCCCACATTAATCGTTGTAGGTCACGTGGTGGAACTGTCTGAAGAACTACAGAGTATTCCATCGCTGCTAACAACGGAAATGGAGTCGGCAATCCGTGTTTAAGTACGCAGCATTTTCATTGTATTTATTATTGACTACAACTGCCTTATCCGCAGCGCCGGATGAAATGCGTCAGCAGCAGTTACGCCATCTACTGAAGCATGATTGCGGTTCATGTCATGGTATAACATTAAAAGGCGGTCTGGGACCATCCTTGCGGCCTGATGCGCTTGTGAACAAATCTGATAATCTTCTCTCTACCGTCATACTTCAGGGGCGGCAGGGAACACCGATGCCACCATGGAAATATCTTCTGAGTAAGGATGATGCCAATTGGCTGGTGAAATTAATGCGTGCAGGAGAAGTGCATTGATTAAAAGTTTCTACACTACTTTTTTGTTACTCATTTTGATGATGGCGGCTACACAAGGTCATGCGGCTGAATGCCTTACCCGTGGCACTGGGGATCTTGGTCTTATTGTAGAACGGGCAGCGGGTAGTGTTCGCATTGTAGATACCAGTGCGCACAAAGAATTGTTTCGTGTAAAAGGCCTTGGTGATTTGTCTCATGCCTCTGCAGTATTTTCCCGTGATGCACGCTATGCCTTTGTCTTCGGTCGTGATGGTGGTCTATCAAAAGTAGATATGCTATGTGGCACGCTGGTAGGTCGTACGGTGCAGGCAGGTAATAGTATTGGTGGTGCAATTTCGCAAAATGGTCGTCTTGTCGCTGTTTCAAACTATAAACCGGGTGGCGTCAAGGTCTTTGATGTTGACAGTTTAAAACTAGTGGCAAATATTCCGGCAGGGATATCCGAGGCTAAGGCATCAAAAGTTGTTGGGTTGGTCGATGCACCGGATCAAAAATTTGTATTTAGCTTGTACGATACGGGAGAAATATGGATTGCTGATATGAGTAAGCCAACTGCACCTGTATTAACAAAATTTACCAAGGTAGGTCGCCAGCCATATGATGGATTAATCACCCCAGATGGCCGTTATTACGTTGCCGGATTGTTTGGCGAAGATGGAATGGCACTGCTTGATCTATGGCAACCTAATCCAAAAGTAAAACGTATTTTAAATCATTACGGTCGCGGTGACCGTAAACTACCCGTATATAAAATGCCACACCTGGAGGGTTGGGCCGTTGCAGGTAATCAAGCCTTTATGCCTGCAGTTGGCTACCATCGCGTGTTGGTAGTCGACACCAGTACCTGGCAAGAAGTAGCACAGATACCGGTACACAGTCAGCCGGTATTCGTCGTAGCACGGCCAGATGGTCGTTACGTGTGGGTAAACTTTGCCCATCCGGATAATGACACGATCCAGATCATCGATACCCAGACACATAAGATTGTACACACCATGAAGCCTGGTAAAGGTGTGCTGCATATGGAATTTACACCGCGCGGAGAAGAGCTATGGCTGTCGGTGCGTGATGCTGATGAAGTACATGTCTACGACACACGTAGTTTTAAAAAATTAGCGGTACTAAAAATGGATAAACCCAGTGGTATATTTTTTACATCACGGGCACATAAAACTGGTTTGTAATTTATTAAACAGACGAGAATGGCTATGCGACAAATTAGCGAACTACATAAACGCTTGTTGAATGATTTTCAGCATGGACTGCCTGTCACACCAACACCTTATCTTGATATGGCGCAGCAGCTTGGTATAACAGAAAAGGAAGTTTTACAAGCCCTGAAAACATTGCATGAGCTCGGCACGGTCAGTCGTGTGGGGGCTGTGTTTCGTCCTAATCGCATCGGAGTTAGTACACTTGCAGCCATGTCCGTACCCGATGAACGTCTGGATGAAGTTGCCACATTAGTAAATAGTTATCCGCAGGTTAATCATAATTATGAACGGGAGCATGCATTTAACATGTGGTTTGTAATTACCGCCACAAATGATGTTCAACTCAAAAGTGTAATACAAGATATCGAGGAAAAAACAGGTCTTTCAGCCATGTCTTTACCAATGGTAGAGGACTACCACATTGATCTTGGTTTTCCATTGCAGTGGGGAACAGAATCATTATGATGCTACAAGCACAAGAACGGGCATTGATTGCCGCTATTCAAGAAGGGTTGCCACTGGTATCACGACCCTATGCCGCTATAGCAGAACGTATTGGTATGAGTGAAACAGCCGTTATTCAACAGATTAACGATCTGCAAAAAAATGGTGCGATTAAGCGAATGGGTGTGGTAGTAAGACATCATGAGCTAGGATATCGATCAAATGCTATGGTGGTATGGGATGCACCTGATGTACAAATTGAAAAATTAGGTCATTGTTTCAGTCAGTTTGAATTTATCACGTTATGTTATCAACGGCCTCGGCGTCTACCACAATGGCGATACAATTTGTTTTGTATGATCCATGGTCAGAATAGGGATTCGGTGATGGAAAATCTTCAACAGATGATTCAAGCCTGTGATGTTAGTGCATTGCCTTATGATGTTTTATTTAGTCGCCGCCGCTTTAAACAGCGTGGTGCACTGTATGTACATGATGGGCATCTTCAATGAGTATGGATAGTGTTGATCGTACAATAATCAATACGTTGCAAGATGGTTTTCCTATATGTGATTACCCCTACGCCGTTGTAGCAGAACAAATTGGAACAACTGAAGCTGAATTAATGCATCGTATAGATAGTTTGCTAGAAGAAGGCTTATTAAGTCGTTTCGGGCCTATGTTTAATGCGGATAGGATGGGCGGGGCTTTTACCTTATGCGCTATGTCTGTGCCAGAGGCTGATTTTGATAGTGTAGCCGATTACGTAAATAGTTTTGAAGAGGTCGCTCACAATTATGCCCGTGAACATGAATTAAATATGTGGTTTGTTGTGGGCACGGAAAAGCCTGAACGTATTGATGAGGTGTTGGATATCATTCAGTCACATACGGGTCTTATGGTGTATAACATGCCAAAACAGGAAGAATTTTTTATTAAATTGAAATTCAATGTCTGAATTAAAAATGCAATATGATAGTGAGGTACCGCTACTGGATGAGCTTGATTATCGTATCATCCATGCCACCCAAAAAGGTTTGCCTCGTGTCTCCCGGCCATATCATTCAGTGGCTGACGAGCTCGGGGTTCAGGCCGAAGAACTAATGCAACGTATTACACGCATGCAGGATCTAGGTATCATTCGACGTATTGGTGCTGTGCCTAATCATTATGCACTCGGTTTTCGAGGCAATGGTATGACCGTGTGGGATATACCCGACGAGTTTGCCCGTGAAACCGGGAGGCAACTTGGCTCTCTAGACTATGTCAGTCACTGTTATTTGCGTCCACGTTATTTGCCTGACTGGCCCTACAATCTATTTGCGATGGTTCATGGAAGAAATCGCAATGAAGTTGAAGCTAAAATCAAAGATATGAGCAGACTACTTGGTAGTCGATGCCATAAACATAGCGTACTTTACAGTAGCCGAATTCTGAAAAAAACGGGTTTACGTATAAGGGATAGAAAATAAATTATGTTTCGTATTAGTCGATACATGCAAGAACTGAATAATCCCAAGCCACTTCAGGAAAAACAAAATCCGCTCGGCCCTGTTGTGATATGGAATCTTATTCGCCGATGTAATCTTACCTGCAAACATTGTTATTCTATTTCAGCTGATACGGATTTTCCGGGTGAACTATCTACCGAGGAAATTTATACGGTTATGGATGATTTGAAGTCATTCAATGTCCCGGTTTTAATTCTTTCTGGTGGTGAACCATTATTACGTCCTGATATATTTGAAATTTCAAAACGCGCTAAAGAAATGGGGTTTTATGTTGGACTCTCCAGCAATGGAACGCTTATTACAGAGAACAACATCGAAAACATTGCAGCGATTGGTTATGACTATGTTGGTGTTAGTCTCGATGGCCTGAGGGAAACCCATGATGTATTCCGGCGCAAGCAGGGGAGTTTTGATGAAGCCTTGAATGGTATTCGTCTCTGTCGTGATCGCGGTATTAAAGTAGGTATGCGTTTTACTCTTACACAAGATAACGCCGAGGAATTGCCACAATTACTCGAATTGATGGAAGAAGAGCGTATTGACAAGTTTTATCTTTCTCACCTTAACTATGCAGGCCGCGGAAATAAAAACCGCAAAGATGATGTTGTACACAAAATGACCCGTGATGCTATGGACTTGTTATTTGATACATGCTGGCAACATATTAAGGCAGGTCGGCTGAGAGAATTTGTAACAGGTAATAATGATGCAGATGGTGTCTATCTGCTCAAATGGATAAAACGGAAATTCCCCGAACAGGAACAACATATGCGAGCTGTGCTTGCCCAGTGGGGAGGAAATTCATCGGGTGTAAATATTTCTAACATCGATAATCTTGGTGAAGTGCATCCAGATACTTTTTGGTGGCATTACTCCCTTGGCAATGTCAAAGACAGGCTGTTCTCAAGTATTTGGAATGACACGTCTGATCCTTTAATGGCTGGAATGAAGTCTAGTCCGAGGCCATTAAAAGGGCGCTGTGGTAAGTGTGAATATCTCGACATATGTGGTGGGAATACTCGTGTCCGTGCCCATCAACTTACCGGAGATCCCTGGCAGGAAGATCCAGCTTGTTATCTTAGTGATGAAGAAATCTGTGTTAAAGGTGGTGGTCAACGTGTTGTCAATACGCCATACGTCAAGAGAATGAAATATGGTAAATAAGCCTCATCGGTTTTTTAAGCAATTAATATATATAGTCTGTACATATGTATTGTCTTTAGGATTATTTCATTTTGATGTGGTGGCTGATGAGACAAAACTTTTGTATATGCAGCATTGCGCAAGCTGCCATGGTGATAATCGTTTAGGTAGTATTGGTCCAGCTTTACTTCCTGAAAATCTGCGGCGCTTACGCAAAAACAAGGCTGCAGATGTAATTGCGAATGGACGAGCAGCCACCCAAATGCCTGCATTTGCAAATAAACTCAGTGCGGCCCAAA
Organism: uncultured Granulosicoccaceae bacterium; assembly: GCA_964542925.1. Classification (GTDB taxonomy): domain Bacteria; phylum Pseudomonadota; class Gammaproteobacteria; order AKS1; family AKS1; genus Sulfuriflexus. Next base: position 26,644 of record CAZIWG010000002.1, read on the forward strand.
TTCAGTTATTGATCAATTATGTCTATTCACCATTACCTAAAGTACCGGAATGGACAATTGATCAAATTAAATCAACACATATTATCCATAATCAGCCGGGTAGTTTGCCGGATAAGCCTATCTATAATGCAGATCCACTTAACCTGTTTCTTGTCGTAGAAACAGGTGATCATCATGTGACAGTACTGGATGGAGACAAACTGGAACCCATTTATCGTTTCAAATCACGTTTCGCTTTACATGGTGGCCCCAAGTATTCAAAAGACGGACGCTTTGTTTATTTTGCTTCTCGTGATGGCTGGATCAGTAAGTTTGATATGTATAACCTGAAAATGATTGCCGAGATACGAGCGGGTATTAATACACGTAATGCCGCTGTTTCCAGTGATGGACGTTATGTACTTGTTGGTAACTATTTACCACATACATTGGTGGTATTGGATGCCAATGATCTATCACCTATTAAAATAATTCCTGTTGCAGATGATAAAGGTAACACTTCCAGGGTTAGTGCCGTCTATGATGCGCGTCCACGCCAAAGTTTTATTATTGCCTTAAAAGATATCCCTGAAGTATGGGAAATTCCTTACGGTAAAAATGCAGAGCCGATTTACCCCGGGTTGGTACATGATTACAAACTAGGGGAGGGACTCGCACTAAAAGGTAACTTCCCCGTTAGACGTATCCGCTTGGATGATTATCTGGATGATTTCTTTTTTGATGCCTCTTATCAACATTTAATTGGCACAGCACGTAATGCTAAAAATGGCCAGGTCATTAATATGGACGTAGGGAGAAAAATTGCTGATATCGACCTTGCCGGATTACCACACCTTGGTTCAGGTATTACCTGGAATTATAAGGGGCAGACTGTACTGGCAACACCTAACCTGAAAAAAGGTGAGATTAGTATTATTAATATGCAAACATGGAAAACAATTAAACGAATCAAGACACTCGGCCCCGGGTTTTTTATGCGCAGTCATGAGAATAGCCGATATGCTTGGACCGATGTTTTTTTTGGCAAGAATAAAGATGTCATGCATGTTATAGATAAGAACAGTCTTGAAATAGTAAAAACATTTAGGCCAGTTCCTGGCAAGACGTCTGCACATATTGAGTTCGATCGTTATGGCCGCTACGCAATACTAAGCATATGGGATATTGATGGAGTGATTATTATTTATGACGCAGATACACTGAAAGAAGTGAAGCGTATTGCCATGAGTAAACCGTCCGGTAAATACAACGTTTACAATAAAACGCATTTGTCATCAGGTACCAGTCATTAATCTGGATTTAAGTCACTTTTATAGATGAGGTTTCAGCTGATTGCTGGTGACTACGTACAAAATCAATAGCATCAAGTATTGCCTGATTAATTGATTTTTCCATTTCAGTTCGTTCATCACTGGTCATGTAAAACGCCATATCGACATGGTGGCGGATGTAACGTGGTGGTAGGCTATTCAAAGTGACGCAGGCGACATCTGCCTGAAAATCAGGATTATCTTTAAATTCTTTACCTAGAATTAAGCGCACTTGGAGAAAGACCTGTTTTTCATAATAATTACTGATTGTGTCGAATACCATGATAAGCCCTCATCGTTATAGAGGGGTTATCGGCAGTTGCTGTAATGACTATAGGTTTTTCCTATTTGAGTTCTTCAATGAGTATTTCGATGGCGCGATCTAAAACATGCGTTGGCGTATAAAAATGGGGTGAAAATCGAATCCCACCGCCTCGTAGGGCACATATAACGCCATGTTTCATTAAGTTTTCATAGACTTTTTGCGGGTTTTTTTCTTTTATCGTGAAATTAACAATGCCTGCATGACGTGATGATTCGCGTGGTGTTTGAATAAAGGCTTTATCTATATTTTCTAATTTATCAATAAGATAAGAGGTATTATTAAAGATATTTCTAGATATGGATTCCATGCCAAACTCGCTAAAAATACTGAGACTGGCATCCAGCGCATGAACTCCCAACATATTAGGACTACCACACTCAAAACGACGTGCTGAATCGGTAATAGACCAATCGGGATTATCAAATTCATATAAATTTTCTAGCATATGCCAGCCAAATTCGTGCAGACTTAATTGTTGGCGAGCAGCGGGGCGAGAGTAGAAAATAGCCAGTCCTTCTGGGCCTAATAACCACTTATGGCCATCTGCCATCACGAAATCTGCCATAATCGCCTCAACGTCGAGTGCAATAACCCCGAGACTTTGAATGGCGTCTACGCAATATAGAACATCATGCTGGTGACAATAATTACCCAATTTGAATAGATCCAGACGTAAACCAATATCGTATTGCACCGAACTGACTGAAAGTAGCTGGGTATTAGTGTCCATAGCATTAATTAATGCTTGTTCAGGATCGTCAGTATGTCGTGTATCGACTTGACGCACCTCAACGCCGTATCCACTCAGCGACTCCCACACCACACGATTAGATGGAAATTCAGCAGCAGGGATGACCACATTATCACCGATTTTCCACTTCAATCCGTGAGCCACCATCGACAAGGCTTCAGAGGTATTTTTAACCAGCGCGATGTCATCAGTAGAATCAGCATTGAGCAAATCCTTACATTGCTCACGAAGATGGTTTTCTACCTCTAACCACTTGGGATAAAACTGCGCACCGTGTTTAAGGTTTGCATCTGCAAATTCAACGACTCGATCATGTGTACGCAGCGGCCAAGGGCTAACCGCAGCATGATTGAGATAGCAAATATCAGGATCAAGAGGGAATTCTTTTTCTAAGTTCATCATATACCCATCGTTATGTGTCTCATCTTACGTTGTCTATTGAGAATTGAAAAATAATCAGGACATCACTGACAGCAGCTATGGGAAAATGCTTACAAGATTCTAACAAATTACATTACAAAGGTGTCGTAACATACTGATATATTATTTGCGTCCTTATGCAATGACTTGCTGTATGTAGTATTATTAATAGAGGAAGGATTAGGGAAGATATTCAGTCGTGACATTGTTTTCTAAACATTGTGCAAATATATAGACAACAAATAGTATTTGCGCAGGGTGTAGAAACAAAAAATAATAAAAATATTTACAACTGAATGTTTATGAAGTTGAAGTTGAAGTTAGTGATAACAGTTATGGATAGGGGGCTATCTTGTGTCAAAACGATTAGCGAAAAGCTATACCCGTTTGGTACTGGAAAAACGCATAGTATTTGATGCGGCAGCAGTACAGACGGCAGCAGAAATTTCCGATGTGGTTGACAGTGCAGAGACTGATGCGCTGGTTGACGATCTTAGTAGCACTCAAGACAATATCGAAAGTGAAATTTTATTCGATATTTTAACCGCACCCGCTACGCAAACTGATTTTAGTCGTTCAATATTGATTGTTGATTCACGTGTTGAAAACCTAGAAGGACTTCTGGTTGATCTTGCATCCAATACCGACGTCTTTATTCTAGATACCAATACCGACGGCATTGAACAAATTAACTCTATCCTCGCTAATTACAATAACCTTTCTAGTTTACAAATTCTTTCACACGCCGATGATGCCAGCTTAGTGCTGGGCAGTACCGTTCTTAATAACAACAACATTGATAGTTATGCCGACACCTTAAATAATTGGGGTAATGCACTGAGTGACAGTGGCGATATTTTATTATTCGGTTGTGATGTGGCGAATAGTGCTGATGGTCTTGCCTTCATTCAGAGTCTTGCTGATTACACCAATGCTGATGTCGCTGCTTCTACAGATGATACGGGAGCAGGTTCACAAGGTGGAGACTGGGATCTTGAAGTACAAACAGGTTCCATTGAAACTGATTCAGTTCTTTCAGAACAAGTTATCGCTCAGTATGATGGCTTATTAGCAACAATCACTTTTGATGGCGGTGCTGGCACCGCATTTTGGGATGATGCGGCTAATTGGAGTGGCGATACGTTACCGGCAGTGGGTGATGATGTTATTTTAAATGGTGTCACTGTTACTGTACGCGATACGCAACTAATCAACACATTAAGTTTGACGAATGGATCTTCTTTAACTATTGATGCTGCGTCTTCATTTACGCTGATTAATGGCGGCAACATCGATGCAACAAGTTCTTTAGATGGCGATGGCGCTTTTCAGCTTAATGGTGGCTCATTCAATAATGACGGAATTATTAGGATCAATGCGGGTTCGATAGATCTCGCTAACGGCGCTAATTTTGTAAACGACACAAATTCTCAGATATATATCAATGCCTCATCAGGTCTTGTTATTTCAGACACTACAGGCACAGCTGGAGTATTTACCAATAATGGTTTAGTTAGTACAAATGCTAATAATACCCCTGCGATCATTGATGCTAACTTTGTCAATAATTCAATTATCGCTCTTGGTAGAAATGCAACAGGTAGTTTGGTTTTTCAAGGCACACTTGATTCAAGTAATGGTCTAATTATAGGGATAGGTACGCTCGATCTATCGGCTGCTTCGGTAAGCGGTATTGGTACTATAGATCCTGGATTTGGTGTCGTTCCAATTGGACAATTAAACGTTATTGGCGATGTATCACTTAGTCCTACTAGTTTGCTGAAAGTTAATTTAGACAGCTCAATGCCAGATAGTGACACCATTATGGTGTCAGGCAACGTAACATTAGATGGCACATTAAGCATAGCGGTTGCCAATGGTTTTACTCCAACAGTTGGTCAAGCATTTAGTCTAATTGGTTTAGCCGTAATAGATACTGGTTTTATCGATAATGGTTTAAATATCGTTGCGACAACTGGTTACCAATTTGCTAGTAATATTGTCAATAACGGCACTGAGCTACAAATAGTAACCATTGCAATACCTGCTGTTGCTGCAAATGATAATTTAAATGTTAATGAAGATACAACACTTACCATTACGGAAACAGACCTTTTAGCAAATGATACTGATATCGTATCTATCATTAGTGTTACACAGCCTGCCAATGGCATGCTTAATATAGATCAGCAAACAGGTGATTATATTTACACACCGAATGCCAATTTCAATGGCGCTGATAGCTTTACCTATACAGGTGTAGATCTTCAAGCTAATCAATTTACTGCCACAGTAAATATTACAGTTAACTCTGTTGCGGATACAGTGACTTGGACAAATACGACTGGTGACAATCGTTGGGAAACTGCAGGCAATTGGGATCTTGGTTTTGTACCTCTTAATGGCGACAATGTCATTGTTCCTGAATTAGCTGGTAGCATTATTTTTTCATCTGGAACTGTGACGCTTAATACTCTCATTAGCAGTGAAAATGATTTCCAAATCACGGGTGGTAGTTTGTTATTAGGTGATGATGCATTCGATATATCGTCGTTTAATGTAGGCTCAATTGTTACTCTGTCTGGTGGTGAGTTAGGTGGTTTAGGTACGACTAGTTTAGATGGTGATCTAACGTTTAGTGGTGGGGTAATTTCTGGTAATGTAAATATTGGCAGTACCGCAACACTACTTTTTAGCAATCTTTTCAGTAATAGTGATTTAACCGGCACACTGAACAACTCAGGGACAGTTGAGTTTTCTTCAAATGGCTCACGTTTGCTAGGCGGCACCATAAATAACACTAGCATCGGCACCATCGACTTTTCAAACAACCTAACGCTTACCGTTGATTTAGGTAATTCGTCAATTCTCAATAAGGGCTTGATAGTTAAGTCGGCTGGAACAGGCGAAAGTGTTTTTAATGTTGTGGCAGGTTCTGCACTGAATTTTAGTGGCAGTGGTGTTTTTGATGCAGGTGGAGGCTTCATTGCAATTGATGGCGATACAAATTACGCCGCTGACTTTACTGCCTCCGGTAATATGGGTAGCGGTGCATTAAGGTTGAACAGTGGCCTCCATACGTTTGCAACAGGTAGTAGCTTTGTGAACGGTGATTTTGTTTTCAGAGGCGGTACAATCGCAGGTGAACTTTCTATCGCGAGTGATGCTAAATTAACGTTTAATGATTTATTTAGAAATAGCGATTTAACGGGCACATTAAATAACGCGGGAACAATTGAGTTTGCTAGTAATGGTTCAAGAATTAATGGCGGCACCATCAATAATACAGGCGTTATTGATTTCACAAATAACTTAACACTGATAAATGCGTCTGGAACAGCAACCATTGTTAATAATGGTTCTATTATTAAAACAGGTGGTGCGAGCGAAAGTTTATTGGCTGTTACTAGTGGAATTGGTTTTAATTTCTCAGGCAATGGTATCTTTGATTCACGTACGGGTCTTATTTCAATTGAGGGTGATACACGTTACGCAGCAAACTTCACGGCTTCTGGTGGTACGGGGTCTAATGCTTTCCGTATTGGTAATGGTACGCATGATTTTGGTGTCGGTAGCCAATTCAATAATGGCAATTTCATATTCCGCGGTGGTGAAATATCAGGTGAGCTTTCAATCGATAACACGGCGTCATTGGTTTTTAATGATCTTTTCCGCAATAGCGATTTAACCGGAACATTAAATAATGCAGGAACCATTGAGTTCGCAACAAATGCAACACGTCTTTTAGGCGCAACGATAAACAACACCGGCAATATCGATTTCAGCAATAATCTTACGGTCACCGTTGATGCCAGCGCAACAGCAATTGTTAATAACGGTTCTATTACTAAGTCCGCAGGACTGAGTGACAGTATTTTTAATATTCTCGCTGGTTCAGCTATTAACTTTAGCGGCAACGGCGTGTTTGATGCACAAGCAGGCATGATATCTCTTGAGGGCGATGCCAACTATGCTACAAATTTCTCTGCAACAGGTGGTTCAGGTGCGAGTGCATTAAGAATTAGCAGCGGGCTTCATAGTTTTGGAGCAGGCAGCAGCTTCAATAATGGCGTCTTTATTTTCCGTGGCGGCGAGATTGCCGGTGACTTAACTGTCGCGAATGATGCACGACTCATTTTTAATGATCTTTTCCGCAATAGTGATTTAACGGGAACAATAACTAATGCAGGCACAGTTGAATTTGCGACCAATGCTTCACGTTTACAAGGCGGCACTCTAGACAATCAATTAGGTGGTGTTGTTGAGTTCAGCGCTAATTCAACAATAACTGTTGAGTCAGGTGTTTCAACCATCGTTAATAACGGTTCGTTCATTAAGACAGCGGGGACGGGTGATAGCCTATTTAATATCTTAGCAGGCTCTGCCATCAACTTTAGTGGCGCAGGGTCGTATGATGCAGGACAGGGAACTTTATCAATAGAAGGCGACGCTAACTATGCCTCTGACTTTACTGCATCCGGTGGCGTCGGTCCTAATGCGCTACGTCTCAGCAGTGGCACGCATACCTTTAGTACCGGCAGTAGCTTTAACAATGGCAACTTTACTTTCCGTGGTGGGGAAATCGCTGGTGAGTTAGCAGTTAATAATGGTGCAAAACTCGTTTTTAACAATCTTTTCCGCAACAGTGATTTAACCGGAACATTAAATAATTTAGGCACGGTTGAATTTGCGACCAACGGCTCTCGCATATTAGGTGGCACGCTAAATAACCAGTTAGGTGGAATAGTTGATTTCAGTGCTGATCTGGCGGTAACAGCGAACTTTGATCCAGAAACAGGAACACTCAACCCGACAGTTGTTAATAATGGCTCGTTTATTAAAACGGCTGGCACGGGTGATAGTTTATTCAGTGTCGCAGTAGGATCTGCTATCAACTTTGGCGGCGCAGGTTCATATGATGCGGGGCAAGGGACTTTATCAATAGATGGTGACGCTAATTACGCCGCTGACTTTTCTGCATCAGGTGGTGTTGGCCCTAATGCTCTCCGCCTAAGTGGTGGTATACATACCTTTACTACCGGCAGTAGTTTTAATAATGGTAATTTTACTTTCCGTGGTGGTGAAATTGCGGGTGAGTTAGACATCAGTAATGGTGCAACACTTGTCTTTAATTATCTTTTCAGTAATAGCGATTTAACAGGCATTTTAAATAATTCAGGAATGGTTGAATTTGCGAGCAATGGCTCTCGTATATTAGGCGGCACACTTAATAATGAATTAAGCGGCATTGTAAACTTCAGTGCTGATCTCACGTTAACGACGAATGTTGACCCCGTACTTGGTACACGTAATGCATCTATAATTAATAACGGCACCTTTATAAAGACAGCGGGTGGAGGCGATAGTCTGTTGAATGCCACTTCTGGCTCAGTATTAGATTTATCTGGAAATGGCATATTTGAAGCGCAGACAGGCACTATGTCTATTAATGGTAATGTTGATTACGCGACTAATTTTTCTGCATCCGGTGTGGCCGGTGGGAATTCATTACGTATTACGGGGGGCGTTCAAACATTTGGCGCTAACAGTAGTTTTAATGATGGTGTTTTTGAATTCCGTGGTGGTGAAATCGCAGGTGATTTAACCGTTGCCGCAAATGCGGATCTTGATGTTACGAATGCATTCTCGATTAGCAATTTTTCTGGAACAGTAAACAATGCTGGTGCGCTGAACCTTATTAGCAACAACATTCGCCTCCTCGGCGCGACCATTTCAAACTCTGGCACGGTGACAGTTTCAACGACTCTTTCTGATATTCGTAATTCAACCTTAATAAATACCGGCACGATTGATTTTACTAACGACAGTAGTTTAATAAACACATCTGGCATATTAACTATTTCGAATGATGGTTCGATTATAAAAACAGGTGGTACGGGTGATAGCCAAATTCGAGTGACTAGTGGTCAAGGCTTTGCGGTAAGCGGTAACGGCATTATTGATGCGCGTACCGGTTTCATTTCTATTAACGGTAACACTACTTACGCGAATAACTTCACGGTTACCGGTGGCACAGGCCCTAACTCATTGCGCATTAATTCTGGCATACAGAACTTTGGTGTAGGCAGTAGTTTCAACAGCGGTAACTTTGTATTCCGTAGTGGTGATATAGCGGGCGAGTTGAGCATCGCATCGGATGCAACATTGCTGATGAACGATAACTTTGGCTTTAGTGATATATCGGGCACCTTGAATAATGCGGGCATACTACAAGTAACGGCTAATAATGTGCGCGTACTCGGCGGTACAATTAATAACACGAGTTCTTTTTCTACTTCTAATAACATCACTTTTTCTTCTGGTGCATTTAATAATACAGGTACGGTTGATTTTACTGCCGACGGTGATTTTATTAATACCAGCGGTACGTTAACCCTTGTTAACAATGGCTCTATTATAAAAACAGCGGGAGCAGGTGATAGCCAGATACGCTTGGCAGGTGGTACTGATGTTGCTTTAAGCGGTAACGGCATTATTGATGCACGTACCGGTTTCATTTCTATTAACGGTAATACTACTTACGCGAATAACTTCACGGTTACCGGTGGCACAGGCCCTAACTCATTACGTATTAATTCCGGCATACAAACTTTTGGTGTAGGCAGTAGTTTTAACAACGGTAACTTTGTATTCCGTAGTGGTGATATAGCGGGCGAGTTGAGCATCGCATCGGATGCAACATTGCTGATGAACGATAACTTCGGGTTTAGTGATATATCGGGCACCTTGAATAATGCGGGCTCAGTGCAAATTTCTGCAAATAACACGCGCATTGTTGGAGGCACATTTAATAATTTGGTAAGTGGAACGCTAGAGTTTACAAATGACTCAGATCTAACAACGCTAGGTAATGCTCCTGCACTGACTAATGCCGGCACAATATTAAAGAGCGGAGGTGCTGGGGTATCAGCTATTATAGGCACACCTACATTCAGTAATAATGGTGGCGTTATAGACGCACAAAGTGGCACATTGCAAATTCCTGCTTCAATAACGTCCAGTGGCTATGTGCTACAAGGTAATGGCACGATTGATCTAAGCGGTACAACAGCACCTATTACTGATATTCGGCCTGGTCGTTCTGCATCAGGGATATTAAACGTTAATGGCGGTATTGATTTAGATCCAACAACCAATTTAACGATTGATATTGGTGGTGCTAACGTAGGTCTTGATTATGATCAGCTAACACTTAATGGTGTCGCTAATTTTAATGGCGGCAGTGTTGATGTTTCCTTCCTTAATAACTACGAAGGACAAATAACCGTAGGCCAAGTGTTCACCATTGCAACCTATACGAGTAGCACTGGTGTTGCGCAAGGTCTAACGGTCAATGCTTCCAATGTTCCGTTAGGACTTTTACTAAGACTGAATGATACAGGCACGGCATTACAGTTAATCGTTGACAACAATCAGGCACCAACAGCTGTTGATGATAGTGGCGCATTGTCTACCGCTAGAGTGTCTGTAGATGGGGCCGGTAATGGGGGCAATCTGAATAGTCTTAATCCTAATGTCAGCGCAGATGGGCGTTTTGTTGTCTTTAGTTCTAGAGCATCAAATTTGGTTACAGGGGATACGAACGGAAGCGAAGATATATTTTTAACTGATTTGCAAACCGGTACCACAATACTTATATCGGTTGATAGTCAGGGAAATCAAACAAATAATCGTAGCTTCAATGCAGATATTAGTGCAGATGGTCGCTTTATCACCTTCGCATCTTTTGCTGACAATCTCGTTGCTAATGATACAAATAATATAAGTGATATATTTTTGCACGATACTCAAACAGGTATCACAACACTTATTTCTGTTGATAGTAATGGAAACCAGGCTAACGGAATGAACATGGTGGAATCAAGTGTTAGTGACGACGGACGTTTTGTTGCATTTTCATCGACGGCAACTAATTTAGTTTCAGGCGATACAAATGGTCGCTTTGATGTATTCCTTCGAGATACCGTAATGGGGACAACAACTCGAATTTCAACAGATAGTGCTGGCAACGAGCTTTTCTCAGACTCGGGAACGCCTGAAATAAGTGGAGATGGTCGTTTTGTCGCATTTAATTCTTTCGCAGCAAATTTGGTTGCGGGTGATACGAACGGCACTTTTGATACATTTGTTAAAGATTTACAAACGGGTGCTGTCACACCTGTATCTGTCGATAGCGCTGGTAATACAGGTAATGGTTTTTCTGGTGTATCTATAGGCATTAGCACAGATGGGCGCTTTGTTGTATTTGATTCTGCTGCTAGTAATTTAGTAACAGGCGATACAAATGCTGCATCAGATATTTTCGTTCGTGATATGCAAACAGGCGTTACCACACGTGTTTCAGTTAATAGTGTTGGAGGTGAAGGAAATGGAGCTTCTACTAGCGCAGGCATCAGTGCGGATGGCCGTTTTGTTGTATATGAATCATCTTCGACGAATCTTGTGGTTGATGATACGAACGGTGTTAGTGACGTCTTTGTTTATGATAGACAGACGGGGATAACTTCAAGAGCGACTGTTGATAGTGCGGGTAATCAAAGCGCTAGTGTTGCTGGCTCTTTCACACCGAACATCAGTTCAAACGGTGATGCTGTTTTTAGCACAAGAGCTTCCGATTTGGTTCCAGGTGACACAAATAATTTAATCGATGTCTTCATACGTAGTCTAAGCAATTTCTCAACTGATGAGAATACTGCATTTACTACTTCGAATGTTTTAAATAATGACGCCGATCCGGACGGGGATACACTCACGGTCATCGCAATTGACACTGCATTAACCGCCGGCACGGTTGTAAATAATAATGACGGCACATTTAGTTATGATCCCAATGGTGCCTTTTCATCGTTAACATTAGGTCAAATAGCGATGGACGGTTTCACCTATACCGTCAGCGATGGTAACGGTGGCACTTCAACCGCAACGGTCACTATCGCCATTACGGGTACAAATTTAGCGCCGGTTGCGAATGATGACACAGTAGTAACAGACTCTGTTACATCCGTTAGCTTTAATGTCTTGAATAATGATTTTGATCCCGAGGAACAAAATGTATCCGTTTTAACCTTTAACCAACCTGCAAATGGTGTATTGGTTGAAGAAAGTAACGGTAGCTTTACATACACAGCTAATGCGGGTTATGAAGGAGTTGATATGTTCACTTACACCATTACCGATGGTGCAGGTGGTAGTGATGTTGCGGTCGTTAGTATTAATGTACTACCTACTGAAGATGTGAGTACCCGTGGTGGTGACATTTCAACAACGGATGTATTCACAGGTCCCATTGTTACATTTACTCAAGGTGCCAACGGCACAGTTACTCAATTATTTAATCCGCAAACAGGTGATAGCACCTTTACATATCAGGGCAATCAAAACTTTAGAGGACCAGACAGTTTTACTGTTACCAGAACAATTAGTGGTGTTAGTTACATACAAACCATTAATGTCACGGTCTATAATAATACGGTTAATCAGCAATGGACTGGCCAGGCAGCTAATGGTGATTGGTCTGACCCTAATAACTGGAGTCTGGGTTTAACTCCTGCTGATGGCGATAGCATTGCGATACCTGATGGTGTTGATACGATTGTCTTCGCAACTGGTGGCAATATAACATTAGACAGCTTAATCCTTTCGGATACGCTTATTGTTCAGAGTGGCAGTATTACAGTGCTTGGTTTGGATGCGCAAGGTGCTACCACTGACACTGTTATTCAAAATAATGGCGTACTTGATATTGCCGCAGGCCAAACATTTACTGTTAGTGGTGGCGACTTCATTAATAACGGCACCATCAACGGTAAAGGTACGCTCGATGTTATGCTAGCCAATTCCTTTATTAATAACGGTATTCTAAGTCCCGGTAACTCTCCCGGTACATTAACCGTTAATGGTGATTTCACCCAAACATCAAGTGGCACCATTGTTCTGGAAATTGCCGGCTTAACACCAGGCACCCAATACGATCAACTTATCGTTAATGGTACGGCGACACTCAATGGTACGGTTAATATTGTGCTATTAAATGGTTTTGTATTACCAGCAAACGGTAATTTCCAGCTAATTAGTGCGACCACTATTGTCGGTTCGCCTATTATTAATACCCCTGCCGGCGTGACATTTGATTTATTTACCGGTAACACAACATCAAATCCTCTCGGTGGCTTTACCGGCACAGGTACCTTTACATTTGGACCAACAACGGGAAGCACAGGAGGGTATATTTCAATCTCCAATCCTTCATATACCTATGATCCAATACAGGTAAATCGTACAGGTAGTTCTGTCACACCAATTGTTTACCGTACCGCCACGGATGCAGAATGGACAGGCGTTATTGATGACTTAACTGTCGCATTGGTTGATGAAGGTACAAGCAATGATGAGCTCGTGGCGGAGTTTGAACGGTTATTGGAAAGCGATCCAACCGCAGCGGGGGAAACACTGAGTGAATATGAATTAAAACTTGAGCAACAATTAGAGTTATCTATTAGTCAATTTTCTAAAGAACAGTTGGCTGTGTTGGATATATTGCTTCAAACACCAGATACCTTAAGTTGTCGTTAATAAAATACATAGAACGGATACATAAATTGCTCAGGGAAGTAGGTAAGTGAATATTAGAAATATAAAAGCAGTATTAAAGGTTTATGGATTGTTGGTTTTGTTAGCATTGCCTCTACCTATGCTTGTTGCTTCCAGCACCAATAGCACATACGCAGGCAAAGTAATTCTTGTTAAAGGTAAAGCGATTGCTATTAACGATAAAGGTAAAGAGCGAAAATTAAAGCGTCGTGCGCAAATTTTTACCGGTGACACAATCAAGACCAATAAAAAATCATCCATGCGTCTTGTTATGGTGGATCAAAGTCTATTGTCATTAAAATCTGATACGATCTTGAAGATTTCGGATTACAAATTTTCTTTCAACAAAAAGCAAGAAGATGCGATGGCATTAGATCTCCTAAAAGGGGGGATGCGAGCAGTAACGGGCATCATCGGTGTACGTAGTAAGAAAAGATATAAAGTCAAAACAGCCACTGCCACCATGGGTGTACGTGGTACCGCCATGGAGATTATTGTTGGCGATGATGGGCAAGTAACGGTGACGTTTGACTTTGGTTCGGGGCATGCAACGAATGCGGCTGGGCGCTTTGAAATTGGTAATTTACAAACAGCTCTTATTAGCAGTTCGGGCGCTAAGCCAAAATTGTATAAAAGCCTGCCTAGAAGCAGGTGGGATCCCGCTCGTGTTGCTAGAAATATAGCCGGCCTAGATCCTCAACAAGTACTAGGTATTACTGGCGAGATAACAAGTAATATGTCCCTTATTGATCGGGTACTTTTGGTTGGATTACTTGACCAAGCCCCCGGCATGACCACAGGCCATGTACTTAAACTTGTTGAAGGCTTAATTTCTGCTGATCCTTCGTCAGCGCAGGCCATTCTTACCACAGCAACAGGTGTGAATAGGGCTCGTGCAGCATTATTGTTACAGAGTGCAGTATTGGGTGGTTTACCTGTTGCGGATGCATTACGATTCGTTATGTCAGGCTTAATGTATCCACTTCCTGCCGAAATAAAAGCGGTGATGGTGGAAGCCGTTAAAGCAGGTATCACAAAAGAAGAAGCCGAAAAAATATTAAGAGAAAGCGCAGAAGCGGATAGTTGCAGTTAACGCAATAAAACTAAAATATATAAGACTTATAAGATTGGGAATAACAATGGATTGCTTGAAGAAAGACAATAATAAGATTTATAAAATTCTGTTAGTAGTAACCGCCGCATTAACAATGAGCGCATGTGCTATTTCACCAGAATCAATCACTGATAATGCGCGAAGTCAGCGCATAAAACAGGATATGATTGACCTCTATCAAGGTCAGGAAGCTGTTAGCGGTCCTATTAGTTTAAGTGAAGCGATTGCCCGCGCACTGAAATACAATTTAGATCAGCGTGTTAAATTAATGGAACGTGCTGTCGCGACAGGCTCGCTTGAAGTGTCACGTTTTGATTTATTGCCTAAGTTGGTTTTAAATGCGGGCTACAATGACAGAAGCAATGATGCGGGTGCAATCAGTCAGTCTTTAATAAGTGGTTCACAATCATTAGAAGCATCCACCTCACAAGAACGTCGTCGAAATACTTTTTCATCCAACCTTGCATGGAACGTGTTGGATTTTGGTGTCAGTTATGCAAACGCCAAACAAATTTCTGATCAAGTGAATATTTCAAATGAAATGCGTCGTAAAATAATTCAGAATATTGTTTCTGATGTGCACACACTATGGTGGCGGGTTGTGGTTGCAGACAAGATGACGATAGAAATTGATACGATTTTATCTGAAGCGCGTGAAGCAATAAATCGCAGCCGTGAGCTGGAAAAAAAGAAAATTGAAAAACCGATGGATGCACTACAGCGCCAACGTAGTTTGCTTGAATTGATAGATAGAATGTCTGAATTGCGCAAAGAAATGAGCCATTCAAAATTAGAGTTAGCAAACATCATGAATTTGAAACCTGCTACGAAATATACCGTTTTAGTTACAGATGAACAGGAAATCCCAGAATACAGGTTTGATATTAATAAACTAGAAACAGTGGCGCTTGCATCCCGTCCTGAAATTCGTGAAGAAGATTACCGTAAAAGAATCTCAACGTTAGAAGTTCGTAAAGCATTACTGAGAATGTTTCCAGGCCTAGAAATCAGTACAGGCAGAAACTACGACAGTAATAAATTCTCATTTAATAACACATGGTCTACAGTTGGCGTGCAAGTTAGCTGGAATATATTTAATCTTTTCTCAGGTCATGCGGCACAGAAACAAGCTGAAACACAAGTGGATTTAGCAAATATACGCCGTCTTGCATTAAGTGCTGCAATATTAACGCAGGTTCATTTAACCTGGCAGCGATACCTGGAAACCAAAGAAGATTATTGGTTAGCAAGTGAATTAAGCGATGTTGAGAATAGGATTAGTGACAATGTCGCTGCAGCGAAGAAAGCAAATCGTGTTGGTATGAGTGATGTTATTATGAGTCGCGCCAGTGCGGTAGCAGGGCGATTGCGTCAAGGGCTTGCTTATGCTGATTTGAGAGGATCAATATCCAAGATACATAACGTATTAGGCACTGATCCCTTACCAGATGAAGTGAATGGCAGAGATGTTTCCACCTTAGCCAAGGCAATTAAACAGCACTTAAATAAACAAACATCATCCTTGTTAAGCAAAGCGGCTAAACAAGATCCAAATAAGGCTGAAACTAAATCGGTTAAAAATATAAAAGAAAAACCCAAGCCTAAAGATAATCAGCTTGATGAATCTGTCGTAGGTAAAATTTTAGATAACCATCAAGTTAGCCTTGAATATACAACGGTCGAACCTATTGCGCTTGAGAGTAGTCATTAATAAAGTCATCAATGGTAATGAGAATATTAAGCACACTATTAAGCATTCAGTATTGCTCGTACCTATTAGCATTTTCATTGATGGTGTCATCATCACTTGTTGCTGACATAAACACTGAGATTGACCAAAAGCTTTCTCCACAAGATGATTATAGCGTGCGTATTCTTTTGTTGCCTAAGTCTAAAGCAACCTTATCAAGCCAGTTAAGTGCTAAATTAATGCATTTTTCTTATGAATTAGGAGAACGGTTTAAAAAAGGTGCTAAGTTAGCTGAATTTGATTGTGGCGTATTACAACAAGAATTAGCGAAGGCAAACGCAGAGCTCGAAATTGTAAACGCTAAACATATTTCAAATAAGAAAATGAAAGAATATCAATCTATTAGTGATTTAGAAATTGCTATTTCAGCAGCAGAAGTTAAAAAAGCCAAAGCAGATGTAGGAATTGTAAAAGAACGAACACGTTACTGTTCTATCAAGGCTCCCTATGCAGGTAGAGTGGTTAAACGATATGTAAACTTGAGTGAGAATGTGTCAAAAGGGCAGCAGGTCATCGATATTATTTCAAATGGAAAACCCCGCGTACAAATGTTTGTGCCATCAGCGTGGGCCGCTTGGTTATCCAATAAGTCGACATTTTCAATTAATATAGATGAAACAAATAAAACCTATCCAGCAAAAGTGCTACGCATTGTCGGTCAAATAAATCCAGTTAGTCAAACTATTGAAGTGGAAGCAACTATCGATGCAAATATTGAACGGTTATTACCGGGCATGAGTGGAACGGCATATTTCTCGGAACCTAAGTAGATGGCTGATGCAAAAGATGAAAAGGAACGTGCTTTACGTGAACTTATTGCCGTATTGCAGCTAGAAAAGCTTGCGCGCGCAGCATACAAGAAAGATGAGTTAGCCTTTCTTATCGTCAATGATACACATAAAATTTCTCCTTACGAACAATCTATTCTTTGGTCTTACGATGTAACCGGAAGAATTATGATTGAAGCAGTATCGGGTGTCGCAAGACCTGATTCAAATTCACCTTATCTTCAATCTCTAGTTCGATTAATTAAACATCTTGTTGAATCTGATAAAGCATTGTCAGTTTATGAAATCATAGAAGATAACCTAAGCGATGCACTTGCCGAAGATTGGAAAGTCTCCGGCTTATGTTCATTATGGTGCCCCTTTGTAGATGAAGACAAATCCTTAACCGGCGGTATTTGGATAAATTCACGCGCACATTGGCAACAAAAAGATTTAACCAGAATGGAATTTATAGTCGATGCCTATTCCTATTGTTGGCATCATGTTAACAAAGTACGCTATACATGGCGAAAACGCTTACATGATCTTCGTGATAAGTTATTACAAAAACGAACACGCCTTGCTGTTTCGTTAGCCGTTATCGTCTTTATGTTTATCCCCGTGTCACAGACAGTCACCGCACCAGCCGAAGTGGTTGCAATTAAGCCGGTTATTTTAAGTCCACCTGTTGATGGTATCGTAAAAAAGTTTCATGTTCGTCCTAATGCATTTGTGACAGAGGGACAGGTATTATTCTCACTTGAAGACAGTAATATAAAAAACAGATATGAAGTAGGGCAAAAAGAGCTCGATGTTGCCTTAGCTGATTTCAAGCGCGCATCGGCAAAGGCTTTTGCTGATGAAAAAACTCGCGAAGAAGTGAATTTATTACGGTCTGTTGTGGAACAAAAGAAAGTAGAAGTGATCTATGCCAAAGAATTACTACAACGAATTAATGTAAAGGCCACACGAGATGGTATTGCTGTTTACAGTGATGAGAGTGACTGGGTAGGTAAACCTGTTAAAGTAGGGCAAAAAATTATTACCCTAGCTGATCCTGCCGCCACGGAGTTGCTTGTATGGGTACCTGTCGATGATGCGATTGCTTTTGAAGATAATGCGAGAGTGCGTGGTTTCCTTAACGTTGATCCCACATCACCTATTGATGCTGAGTTAAGACAGCTAAGTTATGAAGCACAACTATCACCGGATAACGTTCTATCATTTAAATTATATGCAAAATTCTCTGATGATGTATCTCCACCACGTATAGGTTTACGTGCGACAGCGAAAGCCTATGGAGAAAGTGTCACCTTATTCTACTATATATTCCGGAAACCTATTTCTGCATTGCGTCGTTATTTAGGCTTGTAGTCGACATGACAGCGATAACAGAACATTTTCCTGATAATGCTAGCGAAGAAGATAGCCGTCTTTTTAATTTACGACAGGAACTTAATATTCAGCCCGCATCAGTGAACTCTGATGGATCACCTGCATGGACAATTTGTGATCCTGTTAGACAAGAATTTTATCGCATTGGTTGGTTTGAATTTACTATCCTATCGCAATGGAAAGGTGGCGAGAACGTTTCTGATTTAGTTGTTAGAATTAATGCTAACACATCAGTGAATGTTGATAAAGACGAGGTACTTGATTTACAAAAGTTCCTTTTTAATAATAATTTACTTCATATTACTGACGAGAAATACACCGAACACCTACTTAAAAAGTCGAGGGGTGGTGCGCAGAGTTACTTTAAAACCTTATTACACCATTATCTTTTTATTCGGATACCCTTGGTAAAGCCAGATAGATTTCTTGATAAAACCTTACCGATTGCAGAAAAATTTTATAATAAGAATATTGCTATTGGGCTACTTATTAGTTTTTTTCTAGGTTTATTTCTAATTAGTCGTCAATGGGACAGTTTTCAGGACAGCTTCAGCAGTTTTTTATCTTTTGAAGGGGCATTAGCCTATGGTGTGGCGATTATTTTCGTTAAGATATTGCATGAATTAGGTCATGCTTACACAGCAAAACATTATGGCTTAAAAGTGCCTACCATGGGCGTCGCTTTTATGGTGATGTGGCCCGTTCTCTATACAGACACCACCGATTCTTGGCGACTAACAAGCCAACGGCAACGCCTAAATATTGTTGCTGCAGGAATGATGGTTGAACTTTCTTTAGCCGTTATCGCTACGCTGTTATGGAGTTTTTTACCTGAGGGCATATTTCGTAGCATGGCGTTCATGGTTGCATCGGTAAGTTGGGTGATGACCCTTGCGGTTAACCTAAATCCATTCATGCGCTTTGATGGTTATTATTTATTAAGTGATTTGCTTGATACGCCAAACTTACAAGACAGATCCTTTGCGCTGGCAAAATGGTGGCTACGCCGACTATTATTTGGAATAGGGGAGACCCCTGAAGAATGGTATTCAGTACGTAACCCTAAAATACTTATTGCTTATGCAATTGGAACATGGATCTACAGAGCACTGCTTTTTATTGGTATTGCTGCACTTGTTTATTATGTGTTTTTTAAGCCATTAGGTTTTTTCTTAATGGCTGTTGAAATTGGTGTTTTTATTTTACAACCGGTTATTCGTGAAATTTCCGTTTGGATAAGCTTAAAAGACAGTATTAAATGGAATCGTGCCACTAAGCGCAGTGCATCATTATTAGCGTTATTTTTATTGCTTTTTATTATTCCTTGGCAACAACATAGTGAAAGTATTGCTGTGCTAAGACCCATTCATTACACACAAATTTACAGTCCTGAATCAGCACGCATTACACGGATAAATAAAACTCAATCAGAGCTTGTTAAACAAGGGGATGTAATTATTGAACTTGAATCTCCTGAACTTAATACGGCTTACAATAAAGCAGCATTGCAAGTAAAAATGTTATCGTTGCAATTATCCCGTGTTCGTACTGTTGAGCAAATGATTGAATTTAGCGAACTCACCAGCGAACGACTCAGTGAATCACAAACGGAATTGCAAGCACTAGAAGGGCGTAGAGCCTCTTTAAAAATACTCGCCGAGTTTGATGGTAAAGTGCTTGCAGTGGATGAAACACTTCGCGTAGGCCGTTGGGTCAACAGCGATTTACCACTGATGCAATTAACTGATGATAGTCGCTTATTACTTGAAACCTATGTAAGCGAAAATGTTGTTTCGCGTTTAATCAATGAAAATGCCCGTTTTTATTCTAATACAGGTATTGTTCCTCCCTTTAACGCTACTATTGTTAGTATTGATGCGGCAAGCACACGTGATATGAAATCACCTTGGTTTATACAATCGTATGGCGGCGATATCATTGCAACGCCTGACTCACAAGGCCGGATGCGTACGGAGAGCACCGTATATAAAGTTATTTTAGAACCAAGTCAGATGATTACACTAACGCATATAGAACGCGGTATTATTCAAATCCCTGTTGAATCAGAAAGCTTATTAGGGCGTTTTTGGCGCTTTGCCTTGTCGGTAGTATTACGCGAAAGTGGTTTCTAGGAGGTAATAGCAATTGCAGGCATGAATAATATAGTGCGTATAATGTATATTATGTAAAGTTAGGCTATAATTGATAACAGCCCCTTTAGTCCTAATCATATCAGGATGGCACTAAACTTAGATTTGTTTAATGATGCTGCTATAGAACTTTGGCTGTCGAGTAATGAAATGATTAGGGTTAATTAATGTCAGGATGCGACTGTAATATTGAAGTAAAAAATAAGGCGGAGTCAAGAACGCTGATTATTTTACTATTGATCAATGCAATTATGTTCGTGGTCGAGATTAGTGTTGGTTTATTGGCAGAATCAACAGGCCTGATTGCAGATTCTATGGATATGTTCGCTGATGCAAGCGTATACGCTATTAGTTTATATGCTGTCGGACGAAGCTTATTAGTCAAAGCGCGCGCTGCGCATATCAGTGGCATTATGCAAATTCTACTTGGCATATTGGTATTGATTGATATTACAAGACGTTTTATCTATGGCAGTGAACCAGAATCAACGTTGATGATTACTATTGGTTTACTGGCATTAGCCGCGAATACCATTTGTTTGATGCTTATTTATAAACATCGTCAAGGCGAAGTACATATGCGTGCAAGTTGGATATTCTCAAAAAATGACGTTATTGCTAACCTTGGAGTGATTACAAGTGGATTTATGGTAGCGTTACTAGATTCACCCTACCCTGATCTGATTATCGGGCTATTAATATCAATAATTGTTATACGTGGGGGCGTATTTATTATAAAAGATGCCAAATGAAATTTGAAGTTCACGGTGCTAATATTTTATTATTGGTATATTCTTACGATCTAGGTGGAACTATAAGAGATAGAATCATTCCAATACACTATAATTTTTTAAAATTAATGGCTTAAATAATCTGCTAAATATGTTTAATCACTTTCGACATCATCCTCTACGCAAAGGCCTATGGCTTATTGTATTGCTTGGCAGTCTTCTAACTCAGACACAAAGCCTTTTTGCATGTGACTTAATGGACAGTAGTCCTAATACCACATGCTGTTGTGATGAGAATATGAATGATGGCTGCCCTATGGGTGGCGGTTGTGATTTATCAGATAGCGATATATTGTCAGGCTGTTGTGATGTTAGTACGCAAGTAGATGTTGGATTACAAAATATTGTAGTGTCCGATTCACATCAAGGTAAACAAGTTCTTACACTGGATGCACCTCAGCCACCCCCTGCTATCCTTTCTACGAATGAATTGTTATTTTCAATATCTAATGCTTCTAGCGCATTATTTGTCAGTAGTAAATCTTTATCATTTTTATCACCCGACACCCCTCTTTATCGGGTAACCAACCGCTTCCGCATTTAAAGACCACTCAATAACATTTGCATGATGTACAGCGTTTAATTTCACTGTGCATCACGTTTTTCTGTGTTGCTTGAGAGGTGTACTGTGTACTCAATACAATTTATTAGGATCTGTAATCGATTATTACAGAGTCGGCCATTTAGAAATTTATTACTAACCAGCATGCTGCTGACGTTTTCAACGTTAACTATTGCAAATGAAGATACATCAATTGCTAATAGTGGACAGTTGGGTATGAAGCAATTGATCCTGGCCGTGTTAAAACATAATCCATCCGTTGAGGCCATGCAATCAGCTTGGCAAGCAGCAGAAAGTCGTATTGATCAGTTATCTGCATTAGATGATCCTATGTTGTCTTATTCTTTTGCACCCGATACGCGTAATGTTAAAGGTCGAGATTTTGGCCAAAAAATTCAGTTTTCTCAAAAGCTACCTTGGCCTGGAAAATTAAGCTTACGAGGGGATAGCGCTCGCTATGAGGCGAAAGCTAGCCAGGAAAATATTAGATTATTACAACTCCAGTTGGTCGAAGCCTCGGCAAGTGCTTTTGCTGACTGGTATTACATTCATGAAGCCCAGCGAATCAATCGAATTAACCAGGATTTATGGCGTGAATTTCGTGCCATTGCAGAATTAAAATATAGCACCGGTCGTGCCAGCAAGCAGCATGCTCTTCGTGCAGAAGTCGAACAAGTCATGTTGGAACATCAAGCAATTGTCTTATTGCGCAAGAAACGTGATATTTTGGCGCATCTAAATACGTTGTTAAATCGGGCTCCTGATGTTGTCATTGCACCGCCTACTTCTTTACCCAAAACCCAACCACTCCCCTCCGTTGCGCGACTACGCCAAATGGCGATTGAGCAGCATCCTGAAATAAAAGCATTACTGGCTCAGAAAAAGGCCAGTGACGCTAACGTTAAATTAGCTGAACGTGACTATTACCCCGATTTTAATGTTAACGCAGGTTATAACAGCCTGTGGGACAGAGAAGATAAACGCTTTACGGTTGGCCTCGGTATCAATATCCCGTTAGGACAAGGTAAGCGTGATGCAAAACTCAGTGAAAAACGTGCTCGTTCATTACAAATGAAATGGAAAATACAAGACAAGCAAGCCGTAGTGGCTGGCGCCGTTCAACGCGCATACAACAATGTAGAAGAAAGTCGACACGTCATTACACTTTACAACAATAAACTGATGCCTCTTGCAGAGGAAAATCTACATGCTGCAAAAGTTGATTATCAATCAGGTAAAGGTGGCTTCCTAGATTTAGTGAGTGCCGAAAAAAATCTGATACAAACCCAGTTGAACTTTGTACAAGCAAAAGCTAATTATCAACGACACCTTGCCATGTTAGCCAAGCATGTTGGTGACCCTCATTTGCTCGATAATTCTTTGACTATAGTTGGCACGTCTTCAAATCATCAAGATGATGTTATTAAAGGTGAATCACGATGAAAGTATTAACCTCTGTCCCTCGTATCATTCTTTTTGCGGCTATTGTAGTGGCGTTGGCTGGTTTAGGTTGGTGGCTACTCAATCCATCAGGTAATAACATGCATAATGAAGGTACTGCACACTATGCCGGTCCATTTAAAATGTATGTAAACGTTAATCCTGAACGACCTAAAGTTGGTAATAATAGTCTGATAGTCACCCTTCTAGATAAAGACAATAAACCTGTAACCGATGCGCAGATAAAAGCAGTTGCAGAAATGCCTGCAATGGGTTCCATGCCGGTAATGCAAGCGCCCAGTACCATGGTGCACACCAATGCAGGTACCTATGAGGGTATATTTGAATTATCTATGAATGGTGCCTGGCCTCTGACGTTAGAAATTAGTTCGGCTTCAACGGGTAATGCGCGACTTGAGTTTGATTTAACAACGAGCCGTTCAGGTATCCGTCTTACTTTTGCAACCCCAAGTAAACTTTCAGCAATGATATCTGATACTCCTTCTGACTCTGGTAGCAATGTAACCGAAACGGGCGGTAATATTTCTCATTACACTTGCTCGATGCACCCTTCTGTGAAATCAGCCATACCCGGTACTTGCCCTATTTGTTCAATGGATTTAGTACCAATAACCAAAAAAGAACTACAGTCCGGCAGTATTACCTTGGATGCTCGCCGACGCCAGCTTATTGGTGTAACGACAGGATTTGCGCAAGAAAAACATTTAACGCAAACCATCCGTGCAGCGGGACGTGTTACATACGATGAAACACGTTTGATGGATGTCACTTTAAAATTTAATGGGTGGATAGGAAAACTTCAGGCCGACTTTGTTGGTGCGCCGGTGATAAAAGGACAGTCTTTATTCAGCGTTTATAGTCCTGAGTTGCTTTCAGCACAGCAAGAATATTTAGAAACGCTGCGACGGCGTAAAAACAAAAATGATTCATTCTTAAAGGCAGCGCGCCAACGATTAAAACTTTGGGATATTACTGCTTCTCAAATTCGCCAATTAGAGAAACGAGGAACTCCCCTCGAATATGTGCCGATTATGTCGCCATCGAACGGCATTGTCATTGAGAAAATGATTGTTGAAGGAAGCGCTGTAAAAACTGGGCAAAGACTATTGCGTATTGCCGATTTATCCACTGTTTGGGTAGAAGGTGATATTTATGAATATGAAATTCCATTAGTTAGGGTTGGAATGAATGCAAAGGTCTTATTGCCTGAACAGTCTGGTAAGACTTTATATGGAAAAGTAGCTTACATTACCCCCTACCTTGAAGGTGATACGCGTACTGCCAAAGTGCGAGTTGAACTAGATAACAGTGATGGTTCATTGAAACCCGACATGTACGCCCATGTACATCTCAATATTAATTTAGGTAAACGTTTGGTTGTGCCTGAGTCTGCTGTGTTATACGCAGGTGAAAGTCGCGTAGTATTTATTGATTTAGGTAATGGTCAATTACAACCTCGGAAAATAAAAACAGGTCTACGCAATGCAGATGATATTGAAGTGTTAGATGGTTTAAGTCCTGGCGATAAAGTAGTGACTTCAGGAAACTTCCTGATTGCAGCTGAAACTAAACTTAAGACGGGGATCAACCAATGGTAACCCCGACAAGTGATGATAAACGTGGTTTCATTGAGCGTTTGATCCGCTATTGCGCGATCAATCCCTTATTAACATTGCTAATTGTTGCTGCCGCTGCATTTTGGGGTTACCGATCACTAGCCGATACCTCACTGGATGCCATTCCAGATCTATCAGATGTTCAGGTTATTATTTATACAGAATGGCCTGGTCGTAGTCCTGATTTAGTAGAAGACCAAATCACCTACCCTTTGACGACAACATTGCTTGCCGCACCGAATGTTGAATTTGTTCGTGGTCAAAGTTTTATGGGATTGAGTTTTGTCTATGTAATTTTTAAGGACGATACTGACATTTATTGGGCTCGTTCACGCGTACTAGAATATTTGAATACGGCTGTTGCGAAATTACCTAATGGTGTTCGACCGACATTGGGTCCAGATGCCACCGGCGTCGGTTGGGTGTATCAATATGCATTGGTCGATAAAACCGGTAACATGGATCTAGCTGAATTACGTAGTTTACAAGACTTTACCTTGCGTTATTGGTTAGAGTCAGTTGAAGGCGTTGCGGAAGTAGCGTCTGTAGGCGGTTTCACCAAAGAATATCAAGTTAATATTGATCCCAATAAGTTAGCTGCATACGGTATTCCTTTACAGAAAGTAGCCAAAGCTATTCGCCGCTCTAATAATGACGTGGGTGGACGAGTATTAGAAATAGCTGGCCACGAACATTTTATTCGTGGTCGCGGGTATATTAAATCACAAAAAGATATTGAAAAAATCAGTATAGGTGTAAGCAAAAATGGTACGCCTATTACGGTTCGTGATATTGCCAAGGTTAGTATTGGGCCAGCTATACGCCGAGGTATAGCAGAGCTTGATGGTGAAGGTGAAACCGTTGGCGGTATTGTCATCATGCGCTATGGTGAGGATGCTTTAGCGGTTATCGATCGCGTTAAACAACGTATCGAAGTAGCACGGGAGGGTCTACCCGACGGTGTGGAAATTGTAACAACGTATGACCGTTCAGAACTTATCAATCGCGCTATTGATACGCTTAAGGCAACGTTAACTGAAGAAATGATTGTTGTTTCTTTGGTGATCATGATTTTCTTGCTGCATTTCCGATCAGCATTAATTGCAATTTTAACGATACCTATTGCTATTTTGTTGTCGTTTATCCCCATGTCAGAGCAAAATTTAACAGCAAATATTATGTCTTTAGGTGGTATTGCCGTTGCAATCGGGGCAATGGTGGATGCCAGTATTGTCATTATTGAAAATATCCATAAGCGGATTGAGGATCTGGGCGAGGATGTGTCACAGATAAAACGACGTGAAGTTATTATTCAGGCTATGCAGGAAGTCGGCCCAAGTATTTTCTTCTCACTACTGATCATAACAGTATCATTTATGCCGGTTTTTGCATTAGAGGGAACCGAAGGCAGAATGTTTAAGCCATTAGCATTCACTAAAACATACTCAATGGGGTTTTCTGCCCTGCTTGCGATCACCTTTACGCCTGCGTTGGCCGTATTATTAATTCGAGGAAAAATTCGTGGTGATCGAAATCCACTCAACCAGTGGTTGGTAAGAATTTATTCACCGATCGTTCGTTTTGCAGTAAATTTCCGTTATTGGGTTGTTGGTCTGGCCGTTGTGTCAATGATTGTCACTATTCCAGTTTTTCTTAAACTTGGCAATGAATTCATGCCGCCATTGAACGAAGGCAGCATTTTATACATGCCAACTGCGTTACCGGGTATGTCTATTGCTGAGGCAGGAAAAATTCTGCAATCCATGAATAAACAAATAAAACAGTTCCCAGAAGTAGAGCGCGTGTTTGGCAAGATAGGACGCTCCACCAGTTCGACCGATCCGGCTCCCCTTTCCATGGTGGAAACTGTTATTACGCTAAAGCCTAAAGATCAGTGGCGCGAAGGATTGACGTGGGACGGACTCATTGCAGAGATGGATGAAAAATTACGTTATCCCGGGATGCCTAATATTTGGTGGATGCCGATCCAGACACGTACTGAAATGTTAGCGACTGGTATTCGTTCAGGTTTAGGCATTAAAGTATTTGGTACAGATCTGAAAAATATTGAGTCAACAGCTGTCGATATTGAAAAAGCATTACAAAAAGATTCGCGAACTAAAGATTACACTCGAAGCGCCTTCGCAGAACGATTAACGGGTGGGTATTTTCTTGATTTTAATATCGATCGAGACAAAATTGCACGTTATGGTCTAACTATTGGTGATGTTGAAGATGCTTTACAAGCAGCTGTAGGTGGACTTAAAGTATCAGAAACCATTGAGGGTCGTGAACGTTATGCAATTAATCTTCGATATGCTCGCGAGTACCGTGATAATCCTCAGGCACTAAAGCGCGTGCTGGTTTCAACGCCCAGTGGTGCACAAATTCCTATCAGTCAGTTGGCAGATATGGACTTCTTGACAGGTCCTCCGATGCTGCGAAATGAAGATGGCCAACTCGTCGCATTTGTTTTTGTTGATGTAAAAGGGATTGGGATCGCTGATTATGTAGACTTAGCACGTGACGTGGTGAATGATGAGGTTAATATCCCGGCAGGTTATCGCATTGCGTGGGCTGGTCAATTTAAATATTTTGAACGAGCGAAAGCCAAATTCAAAATATTAGTCCCGCTAACGTTGTTCATTGTATTTTTCATGTTGTATGTCAACCGCAAATCAATCGTTGAAGCTCTGATCATACTGATCGCAATCCCCTTTTCTTTAGTCGGCGCAATATGGTTATTGTTCCTGCTGGACTACAACCTCAGTGTCGCGGTATGGGTAGGCATGATTGCCCTGGCGGGATTAGATGCAGAGATGGGGATCCTGATGATGTTGTATCTCGGATTAAGCTACAAACAAAAACTGGAAGATGGGCAATTAAATAATCATCATGATTTAGCACAAGCAATTATTGAAGGTGCTGGTCGTCGTATCCGGCCTATGCTCATGACGGGTATGGCACTTTTGTTAGGTTTGATCCCTATTTTGTGGAGTACCGGAACAGGTGCTGATGTCATGAAACGTATTGCTGCACCCATGGTTGGTGGCGTCACCTCTGCCTTACTCATGGTTTTAATTGTATTTCCAGCGGTATTTGCAATATGGAAAGGTCGCTCTATTAAGGCACAACAAGAATGATGTAAATCTTAGGATGATTAATAGGTCACATGTTGCTTAGTTACCTATATTGGTTGTCTCTATCCCCGAGCAATGACGACACCAGATACAATGGCAGTCAACATGGTTACAGGTTGTGTCCTTACGGCGGCTTTTGTAGCGTCTTGTTGCCAGTGGTAATAACAACTTCTTAAGTCGTGATGGTTTATATAATTTAAAGAGTTCATGTCTGATATCCAGCTTACGGGTTGTTCTACCAAGTAACCATTGATAACCACGGTTACCGAGTAAGCCGAAAAAAGCACGGTTAACAACGGATGCTTGCATTTGTGGGCGAAGTTGATGCTGCCACAGTTCATCATAGTTTTTATTAGTGAGTAGGCTTTCGGCGGCAAGTAAGCCTGAATTGATAGCTAGGCGCATGCCGAAGCCCCAAAGAGTGTCCTGAAAACCAGCTTGTTCTCCAATAACTGGGTTTAGACCACTGTATGCACTGTCAGGAATCCTAAAATTACCCGCCCCGCCATGTGCAACTGGATTTATCATTTCAAGATCAACGAGTCGTTTAAAGGCCTCAACCGTTCTTTCAACATATATTTTTTCTTTTTTAAAGCCAGTAAACATACAAGTTTTGATTGTTCCGTGCCCATCCATAACCAATAAATAGGCATAACCTTCTGGCGCAAGATCATCATCGCAGATGACCCAATAGCCATCTGGCATATTAGTTTCGAAATGATAACCGACAGCAATTGCATCTGGTGCTTTAGGACCCGCTGCGAGAATACCAACACCATCAAGCGTAGTGAGTTTATCGTTAAAGCGTACTTCAACACCTAATTTTTGAGCTTGTTTTAATAAGCCAGTATCTAATGAATTGGTACCTGGGCCGCGTTCAATTAAATAGAAAAGTGGAGAACTACAATCAATAGGATATTTATTATCATGTGAATCGTAAGCCGTGCCGCGCAAAAAGGCTTTAGCGGTAAAATTTATTTCAATCCCTTGAGATTCTAATACAGATAAAACATCTTCTTCAGTTGTCCAGTTTTCAAGCCCTTGAAAATCACCTTGGAATCGGTGGCCTACTTCGCTATGCATTTCGTGCACAATAACATGGCGGTTAGTACGGGCTAGGAAAATGGCGGCGGCAAGCCCTGCTGGGCCCGCACCTGCTATGTGAATTGGATCACTGTTAGATTTATTTGTCATGTTCAAAATAGATTCTCACTATAAATACATTTAATTAAAATCTTTAAACCTAATCTGAGTATAAAACCTATGTCTTAGCCATAGGTCAAGTTTTTAGAAAGCACCAAGATAACGCAGTCCAATAATAATTAAAATAATAAATAGTATGCCTCGAAGCCATACTTCGTGTAGATATTTGCTAATAGTAGGACCAGCGAAAGATCCTATGATTGTTCCTATTAATAACAGAGCCAATAATGGAAAATCAAGTTCGATACCCAAGCGCATATAATTAGCAATAGATGTGATCGAGTGAATAAATATAGCCAGTGCT
>CAZIWG010000002.1:56413-87932 GCA_964542925.1 uncultured Granulosicoccaceae bacterium
CAAGCGCATATAATTAGCAATAGATGTGATCGAGTGAATAAATATAGCCAGTGCTACTGCAATAAAAAGGTGTCACTAAGATAAGAACTTGAGCCATAGGTTTAATTAAGTTTGGGTTCTGTACACTTAAGACTGAAATCAAGCCAACCGAAGCAAGAATGCCACCCGCCGCACCAACCGTTGAGAAAACAAAACCCACTAAAATACCCCAAACAAGTGGGATCCAGGGTGAAATAACAATATCGGCAATATCAAAGTTCATGGTAATTCTAAGCCATAGATATATTTAATTAAGAAAAGCACTTGACCTGTGTGTAACATATAGGTTTTACACTTATCTTGTAAGGTGAGTATTATTAATCATATTCTGATGCGTTATAGGAGGAATCATGGACAATCTACATAACCCTATAAACCGTAGTAACGGTGTACCTACATTTATCATTGATGGTGTAGCAAATCAACGAAAATCATCATTAGCTGATATCAGTTCGAGTATTGTTGAAATTATTCTTGACGGTTATCACGGAAATGTCGCAGTAGAATTATGGAATGGAAGGTGGATAGTAGGTGATACTAATGCTAAATGTTGTATTGTTTTTAATGAGCCAGCCGTAATTAGAGAATTAATACTCTATCGTAGCTTGTCACGTTTAACAGACGCCTATTTGTCGGGTGCCGTATCCGTGAATGGTGATATGGAAGTATTATTTGATCTAAGTGCCCACTTGGATAAGCTGAATTTGAATTGGAAACAAAAATGGCATCTGGTTTGGCTAGCTCTAAAGTTACCAAGCCAGTATCAAAAAAACAAAAACACACAGAGCTATTCCGGACACAAGAATGGACGTGAAAGTATTGCGCATCACTATGATGTCAGTAATGAATTTTATAAATTATGGTTAGATCCTGAAATGGTTTATACCTGTGCCTATTTCCGCGATGAAAAGCAGTCTCTTGCTGACGCGCAAATAGAGAAATTAGATTACCTCTGCCGTAAATTACGTTTAAAGCCAGGTCAAACACTACTTGATATAGGTTGTGGTTGGGGAGCACTTGCTATTCATGCTGCAAAAAAATACGGTGCAAAAGTGCATGGCATCACACTAAGTGAGAATCAACAAAAATCCGCGCAACAGAAAGTAATAGAAGAAGGCCTGGAGGAACAGGTTAAAATTGAATTATGTGATTACCGAAATTTGCCTGATGATGCTCAATACGACCGTGTAGTCAGTGTTGGCATGTTTGAACATATCGGCATAAAGAATTTCCCCATCTACTTTGGTGTTGTTAAACGTGTTCTGAGGCGTGGTGGGCTATTTTTGAACCATGGCATTACGAATGATACGGGTTGGAAAAAAACACCTACCACTCAGTTTATTAATCGCTATATTTTTCCTGATGGCGAACTGGCTAGAGTGAGTGATGTGTCAGATGCAATGGAAAAAGCAGGTTTTGAAATGTTAGATATGGAAGGATTGCGTCGCCACTATTCTTATACACTACGCCACTGGGTAAAATCATTAGAAGATAACTATGAAGAAGCCGTTAAACAAACCAATGAAGTCACTTATAGATTATGGCGTCTATATATGGCGGGTTCTGCATACTATTTTAATCAGGGTAGCATTGGTGTGAGCCAGCTGCTCGTGGGGCATCAGTATGATCCAATTCCTATCCCTTTACGCAGAGATGACTTATATATTGAAGAATAATTTCTTATATGCGTTAATGATACGAGTGAATAATCTGACAATAGGTGCATAGATGGCAACTTGGTTACAGGGGGAAGTAATTGAAAATAAGCAATGGTGTTCTGATCTGTATTCTTTAAAAATAAAGGCAGATTCGTTGGAGTTTTCATCCGGTCAATTTGTCCGAGTTGGGTTGGAGATTGATAATAGCTTGCTAACTCGCCCCTACTCTCTTGTTAATACGCCACAAGAACCATTGTTAGAAATTCATTTTAATGATGTTGTTAATGGTCAATTAAGCCCTCATTTAGCGACGTTGGTTGAAGGTGATACGATTCAAGTATCCGATCGTGCAAGTGGCATGCTGACACTGAATGAAATTCCAGATGTACCTCATTTATGGTTATTTGCAACGGGCACGGGTATAGGGCCCTTCTTATCTATTTTAAACAATGCTGAGCCGTGGCAGCGTTTTGAAAAAATCATACTATGCTACTCTGCAACATCGATGGATAAACTGGCCTATATCGAAGACTTTAAATCATTACAAAAACGCTATGTTGATCAGTTTTCATTTATACCTTTTGTAACACAAGAAGATGCCCCTAGTGCTATTCATGCACGGATTACGACTAGTTTGAAAACTGGCGAACTTGAAAAACAGGCAAAGTTAGAAATTAGCGCTGATACAAGTCACATTATGTTATGTGGTAACACCACGATGGTGAGTGATGCGACAAGCTTATTAGAAAGTCGTGGATTGTATCGCCATAAACACAGTGAGCCAGGTCATATTGCGATAGAGAAATATTATTAAGTAGTAATTAAGGAAATATACGATTTATCCATTTGACGACAGTGCGCGTTTTTGAACTGAATAGCTTAGGCGCATATGCTGTGTTAACAACACGACGATGAATTTGTGACAAGGTTGGGTAAGCGTGAATGGCAGCAGAAATATCACCTATTTTTACCCCGGCTTGCATGGCTAATACAATTTCATGAATAAGCTCACCTGCATGTGGACCAAGAATTGAAGCGCCAAGGACTTTACCTTTATAAGTGACGAGCTTATAAAGCCCATTGTTTTGAATATCGGTAAGTGCTCTATCATTATCTTTAAAGGGTAAAGATAAAACGGTTACGTTAATTCCTTGTTCATTTGCCTGTTGTTCTGTTAACCCAACCTGTGCCAGTTCAGGATCAGTAAAGGTAACGCGTGGAATAACGCGGTAATTGGTTTTTTTAGGGAATCTAAAAATAGCATTACTAATAACGATCCCTGCTTGATACTCTGCCATATGCGTAAATAAATAGGGTCCACATACATCGCCACAAGCATATATGTGCTTTTTAGAGCTACGCATACGTTTATCAACAATAATGCCCTGTTTATCTATTTTAACACCGACTTTATCAAGTCCCATGTCATTTGTGTTCGCTTGTCTACCCGTTGCAACTAATATGGCATCGGCATCAACCTTTAATCCATTATTACACTCAATAGAAATAACATTATCTTGTTTTGAAATATGGGTGGCTTCAGTTTTTAGATGAATGGTCATCGAATCTTTTTCAAGTAGGGTTTTCAATTCGGCTGACAATTCAGAATCATCATTTTGTAAAATTCTATCGCCACGTTGCAAAACAGTAACTTTACTACCTAGTCGTGAAAAAGCTTGTCCCATCTCTAAACCAATAGTGCCGCCGCCCAAAACAACTAACTGCTTTGGTAATTCATTTAATGAAAATAAATCAGTGTTTGTAAGGTAGCCAGTTTTCGCTAGCCCTGGAATCTCAGGTATAAATGCACTCGATCCTGTTGCTATAACAAAACGTTTACTTTCAATAATTTCATTATTAACCTCAATCGCATGCTCGTTAACGAATCGTGCATGACCAAATATCACCTCACATCCATAACTACGGAATCGTTCCGGATCGTCATGGTGCTGTATGTGTTCAATAACAGATTGGATATGACGATTTATTTTATTGATATCAACGTTAGGCCGCATTTCATCAAGACCGAAATCCCCTGCGCGACGCATTAATGATGCTACTTTTGCAGAGTTAATTAATGTTTTGCTTGGAACACAACCATAATGTAAGCAGTCTCCACCCAGCTTTTCTTCTTTTTCAATGAGTGTTGTTTTTAGCCCTAATTGCGCGGCAACACTGGCAATCGTTAAACCGCCCGCCCCACCACCAATAACGATAATATCTTGTTTAGTCATCATTTTTCTCTGTTAAAGAAAGAGTTTTCCGATAAACATCATATGAAATGGGTGTCGTATTGTTGTAATTAATACGTTCACGCCTTTTTTCATCAAGCAGGTGATAACTTATGAGTGCTTCAACTGTTACCGCGTTGCTGGTGACGGGTATTTCTATGCTAAATGTTCGCGGTTCCCATCGAGGTAAACGCGTGTCTTTTAAATCAATAATAAATGGGCGCCACATAACAGTACGAATTAGTTTATTAGCATCTTCGTTAATAACATTATTATCTTTGTCTAATGCTCGAAGTGTCACTAAAAAATACCGATCAGGTGTCCCCGTGGGAACATAATGTGCAGCACCGGTATTGGCAATAGTCAACGAGAAACGACGTTGTTTAGGCTGATTAACATCCTCAACAAATTTTATAGAGAGTGCTTTCTTAACCATATCCGGATCATGCCCGCCGCGCCAGTAATGGTGACGTGCTTTTCTTATTTCTCCGCCCTTCACTAAGGCACGTTCAACCACAGGCATGTGACATTGCACGCAACCAAGTGATGCTGTATCAGGTGAAACTGTCTCACCTGTCTCACCTGTTTCACCTCTTGTCGTTATGTTTTTTCCAATAGAGTTTTGTTTGAAAATATCATCATCTTTTTTTAATGGCTGCAATGAATTAAGTAAGGTTAAATCAGCGTCAGATACATTAACCGATTTGGTTGATTTAATTTCAGCAACGGTGCCACAAGGTGGGAAACGGAAAAAAGTATCCCATTGTTCACCATCAACCACATGACAGCGGACACAAACCTGATTCGGATCAGATAACTTCTTCACCGGATGGGGTGCATTAGTATTACCAAGCACACCGACAATTTTTCCATCTCGATAATGACAGGCAGCGCAGGTGACCCCCTCATGTTGCAGGCTTGCATCAAAATCAGGATTATCTTCAAGAATAGGATCCCATTTTACACTATCGCGATAACCCAGCACCGTATGAGGTTGCTGACGATCTAAGGGAGTATGGCAAAGCCTGCAAACATGTTGCTTGCTATCAAACTGCCAGTCCGTTTGAAAGTAAGGATCAGTCCATGCCTGACTGTGAATTGTTGTTTGCCATTCATCATAAAATTCCTGATGACAAGCGCCACAGGTTTCAGCACTTAAGTCTCCCAATATAGGCGGTGTGTTTTTAGTATCAACAGGCCAAGCAAATTTATCCGTGACAACAAAAATATTCATTGGCCGCACAAACCGCCATGTAAAGAAAGCAATAACAATAATGCTTAAGCTAATAATGATGACTGTTTTTGTTTTCATATTCGACCCATTAAGTATTACTATTTATTAGTCATTTACCACAATATAGCCCTTATCATTCCAGCTAGTCATGCCATTACGAACCACATGTATATCTGCAAAACCATGCTTCGCGAGTATTTGTGCTGCTTTTGCAGAACGTTTATCCGTGCGGCAAATTGTGACGACTGTTTTTTCCTGAAAACCTTCTATTTCAGAAAGTCGTTTTTCCAGTTCTTCAACAGGAATTAATACCGAACCACTTACATGGCCCTGTTCACCAACATAATCTTCTGCAGTACGTACATCCAACAATAGTATTTCTTCGCCCGCATCTAATTTTTGTTTGACAGTTTCAACATCCATCATTGGGCCGCGACGCAGGCGCCCTATCAAGCCTGGCAAAAAACCAACAATGGCAAGCAATGCGAATGCCAGTATTATTTTCTGGATTAAACCCTCACCACCAGCAATCGCTTCGCGACCGGCATAGCCTAAATACGTGTAAGCAATTGCGCCAGGTAACATGCAGATATAGGTCGCAATAGAATAGTGGCTGAATTTTATTTTGGTTAAACCCAACGCATAGTTCAAAATATTAAACGGGAATAAAGGCACTAACCGAACAAAGGCGACGAACTTCCAGCCCTCCCCTTCAACGCCCTGTTTTAATTGCTTCATTCTCCCGCCGGCTTTTTTCTCAACCCAGTCATGTGCGAGATAGCGTGCCGCGACAAATGAAATCATCGCACCTATTGTTGCCGCAGTCAGATTGTAAAAGGTGCCAAGCACGGGACCAAATAATGCACCACCTGCTAGTGTTAGTACGGAGCCTGGGAAAAAGAAAACAGTTCCCACAATGTATATCAACATAAATACAATAGGGCCTGCACTACCGGCACCCTTAACCCATGCTTCTAATGCAGTGGCATCAAATTGGTCGCGATATATAATGGCTGCCGCGACACCGGCAACTAATAATAAAAATATGCCAATACGCACAATTTTATTCATTCTGAATCTCCATCGCCCCACTGACGACGATTAATAGCATAGCTTGAAATTTTTCCTTTAAACGGCAGGGTAAGCATGCCATGTATCCATGAAACATCACTAGGCTTATTAAATTTATGAATACCGATAGTCATGCCTTTGTGTCCACCACGTGGTTGATCGCGGTAAGTACCAAATAATCGATCCCACCACGAAATGTTAAAACCAAAATTACTGTTTGCCTCATCATCTTCAACCGAATGGTGGATACGATGCATGTCAGGTGTAACAATAAAAAAGCGTAGGATTGTATCCAGTGTTTTAGGTAAACCAACATTACTGTGATTAAACATCGCCATCGCATTGAGTAACACTTCAAATATAATAACCGCAACAACGGGAGGTCCAAGCACAACAATCGTTGCAAACTTAATCAGCATAGAAAGAATAATTTCAATCGTGTGGAAACGTGCCCCTGTTGTCACATCAATATCAGGATCAGCGTGATGCACCCGATGTAAACGCCATAAAATAGGCACTGCATGTACCAAAACATGTTGCAGGTAAATAATAAAATCCATTGCAATAACGGATACGACCACGGCGACTATATAGGGTACTTCGTAGTAATTAAGCAGCCCCCAACCATTTGCAGCAGCAAAACTGGCGACACCAATCGCCGCCGCTGGAAATAGAAAACGAACGATAAAACTATTTAAGAATACTAGCCCAAGATTATTTACCCAACGTATTGCTTTTGAGGCGGTTAATGCGCGTCGTGGCGCGACGATTTCCCACAATCCCATAATAGCGAGGGTACCAACAAAAAAGCTAATTCTAATTACTTTCTCGTTCGTCATTATAAATTCGTTAAAATCCATCATCTTCTCCAAACCCTTCGGTTGCAGGTCAATCTACGCATGCTATACTGAAATGACCATATATAATTAATCAAGTGATTAGTTGAATACTATAATAGCGCGGATGGGAATGATGTCAACAAAAAACTTTAAACATGATCTTTTCAGCCAATTTGCCCGTGTCGGCAAAGCCATGAGCAATGCTAACCGTCTGGAATTAATCGAGTTTCTGGCTCAGGGAGAGCGCAGCGTTGATGAACTTGCCAAGATTTCCGGGCTGACTGTGGCAAATACCTCTCAACATCTACAACTATTACGCCAATCTGGGCTAGTCAGCAGTCGTAAACAAGGTTTAAAGGTCTATTACAGCATCAGTGGTGATGATGTCATTCAGCTTCTCGATGCATTACGGGTTGTCGCGGAGCATCATGTCGCAGAGGTTGATAAAATGGTGAATACCTACCTCACCGTCAAAGATTCCCTTGAACCCATTCCTCGAGAAGAATTACTCGAACGCGTACGAGATGGCTTAGTGACCGTACTGGATGTACGTCCAGCAGAAGAATTTGCCGCAGGTCACGTGCCAGGCGCCATCAATATCTCACTCAGTGAACTGGAAGAAAGGTTAGATGAATTAGGCGAAACACAGGAAATCGTTGCCTATTGTCGTGGTCCACACTGTGTGTTGGCGTTTGAAGCAGTTGCTAAATTAAGAGAAAAAGGCCTCAATGCAAGACGCTTGGAAGATGGCTATCCTGAATGGAAAGTCTCTGGTTTGCCCATTGAGAAATTGAACTAAAGTAATTGAATTATTAGTCATTTTAACGGTCACAATCATTGAATATTAAGGGTTCATAATACATACTACCGCTATGCGCAAAAAGATTGCTAAATTTTTGATTCTCCTCATGCTGTTTTCAAATGCAGCATGGGCAATGGATTCCAGCGCCACGGCTTTCTTTGGGCATGGTGCAGAACAAGTTCAGATTGATAATGACAGCGACAGTCATCCACATGATCAACAAACACAACAAGATTTAGAACACAGTGACCACTGTTGTCATGGCGCAGCTCACTTAATAGGTATAACGTCTATCAAATTATTACAAATTGATGCCACTAAAGACGTCGCGCATTTACAAGCAGTCACCATATTAATTTCTTTTAACAATCTCCCCCCCACTCCACCGCCTACCGTCTGATTTCTTTATCGTTATCGCATACTTTTTAAAACTAAAAGGTATGCAATTGTTTTAATCGATTAGGAAATGAGATTTATGAATAACAAACCATTATTAATGGTCTTTGCCGCCACGGTTCAAATGAGTGCATTAATGTACCCAGCCGTTCACGCGATTGCTGATGAAAAAACAACGATAGCAAGCCCCGCTTTAACGTTATTTGCACGTAATGCATTACAAGATAATCCACGCGTGCAAGCAGCACGTGCGGCAGTTGATGCGAGTCGTGCAAGGCAAACAGCGGCAGGCAAAGCCCTTTATAACCCTGAATTAGAATTGGATGCTGAAAAAACCGATATTCGAACAGAAAGCATCGGACTTAGCCAAACGATAGATTGGGGTGATCAACGCGGTGCGCGCACACAAGTGGCACAGTTTGAAAATCAAGCGGTCAACGCAAACTTTCAATTTGTACGTCAAGATTTAGCAAGTCAGTTAATTACCGGATTAGCGGAATATCATACGACTAAGCAGCTTAATCAACTAGCTCAACGTAAATCAAAGTTAATGCAAGACTTTGCAGAACTCGCATCGCAACGTTATCAAGCGGGTGATCTTAATCAAGTTGAACTTGATTTAGCGCAACTCGCTGCCAATGAAGCGTTATTGCAATTAGCTGAAACCAGTAATGCGGTGGCGCGATCATTGCAAGGTCTGTATTCCATTACAGGCTCCGCAACGAATAATTGGCCTGGTTTACCAGAGCAATTGCCCTCGCTTAACTTTGATGCCGTTGATATTGATGCAACACTTCGACGTTTGCCCGAGTTTAAACAAGCACAAGCAAGTATGTCTGCATCACGAGCACGGGTAAAATTAGCGAGCAGTGAAACGACAGCAAATCCGACCATCGGAATTCGAGGCGGCCGTGAAGGTTCATCCAGTCTTGCAGGATTAACCTTATCTATTCCTTTGTTCGTTCGTAATAATTTCCAAGCGGAAGTCACCGCAGCGAATGCCGATGCTATTGAAGCGGAACGTCAAGCTGAACATGCATGGCGAGTCTCACATGCACGCTTAGTAAGTTCAGCGCGCACCTACTCGGTTACACGTAAAGCGTGGCAACAATGGTTGGCCACGGGTAAAACACCACTACAACGTCGTATTACTTTGCTCAAACGTCTCTGGAAAACAGGTGAGTTAAGTACCACTGATTATTTGGTTCAGTTAAGACAAACCCTGGACACACAAGCAGCCGCCGTATCACTACAAGGACAATTATGGCAAAGCTGGTTTGGATGGTTAGCTGCAAGTGGTAATACAACTAACTGGCTAGGATTAGAAACGTCGCCAGCTAAATAAGCTGAAGCAGACATCTACGTAGGAAAAAATTATGAATTTATCTAAAAAAGTATCTCTTATAAGTGGCTTGTTATTAATAGCTGCGGTCTCAACAACACCTTTTATCACGAGTGTTACCGCTTCTGGCGCAGCGCATGAAGAAAAAGGACATGATGAACACGGTGACGAAGCCGGTGGTCATGAAGAAGAAAAAGGTGTTGTAACAATAACGCCTGTGCAAATGACAACAGCGGGCATTGTTGTAGAGGCACTCGTGGAAAAACAATTGCATGCAGAAGTTAGAGCCCCGGGTGAAGTAAAACTCAATGCTTATTCAACGGTGCGGGTCTCACCTCGTATCGCAGCACAAGTTATTAGTCGTCAAGTGCGTCTTGGTGATACCGTGACAAAAGGCCAATCTTTATTAACGTTATCCAGTGTGGAAATGGCTGAAGCACAAAGCGAACTATTATTAGCAGAACGTGAATGGTCACGAGTAAGAAAATTAGGTCGTAAAGTTGTTTCAGATCGCCGTTACACTGAAGCCAATGTAAAGAGACAAACTGCCTATGCCAAAGTGCTTGCCTATGGCATGACCAGTCAACAGGCAGACAAACTCTTAAAGTCCAGTGCAAAGAATGCTGACGGCACCTTTCATTTGCTTGCAACGCGGGGTGGCACGGTTATTAGTGATGATTTTATTGAGGGTCAAATAGTTGAACCAGGGAAAATATTGTTTACCTTAACCGACGAATCAACGCTATGGGTAGAGTCAAGCTTAACACCTCAACAAGCCAATAGTATTAGCAACGGTGCAAGCGCTCGCATTAAGAGTGACCATGGTTGGATAACAGCCAAAGTGACGCAATTGCATCACATGTTAAATGAAAAGACACGTACGCTTGCAGTCCGCCTAGAAGTGCCTAATGAAGGTGATCAATTACACCCTGGTCAATTCGTCGATGCCTACATTGAAACCAATCAATCAGGAGAATTTCTTGCATTACCTGAGGCGGCAGTGCTTAGAAGCCCCGACGGTGACTGGCAAATCATGGTTGAACAAGATGAGCCTGGTGAATTTAAAGGTGTCGAAGTTGAAGTGATACGCGTTGCCAACGGCATGGCGATTATCGAAGGCATAAAACCCGGTGCACGTGTCGTGACTAAGGGTGCTTTTTTTGTTCAATCAGAGCTGGCTAAAGGCGGCTTTGAAATACACAACCATTAAGGAATACTGCCATGTTAAATAAAATTATCGACTTAGCGGTCGCTAATCGCTTAATGGTGGTATTGAGTTTAATCGCCATTATCTTTGGTGCCACGCTCATTCTACCTAAATTAAATCTGGATGCATTTCCAGATGTCACTAACGTACAAGTACAAATCAATACTGAAGCACAAGGACTTGCTGCCGAAGAAGTTGAACAGTTAATCACCTTCCCTATTGAAGCGGTGATGTACGCCCTACCCGATGTTGAGGAAGTGCGTTCAATCTCTAAAACCGGTTTATCGGTCATTACCGTTGTATTCAAAGAAGGCACCGATATTTACTTTGCAAGACAATTGGTATTTGAACGTTTACAAACCGCGCGTGAAGAAATACCGGACGGTATTGGTACTCCTGGTATTGGTCCGAATACCTCCGGTTTAGGTCAGGTCTATCAATACATTCTTCGTGCCGATGATCCTGAAAAATTTGATGCAATTACCTTGCGTAGTTACAACGACTGGATTGTAAAATTACTGTTAATGCCTGTGGGTGGTGTGACCGAAGTTTTATCGTTTGGTGGTGAAGTGCGTCAATACCAAGTGCAGCTAAACCCACGTCGATTACTTGCCTACAGTTTAAGCGGTGATGATGTCGCTACGGCCATTGAAGACAACAACCGTAATGCCGGTGGTTGGTATATGGATCGCGGTGAAGAACAATTGGTTGTTCGTGGTGTAGGTTGGGTACGCAGTGGACAAGATGGTCTACGCGACATTGGCAATATTCCATTAAAAGATGAAGATGGTGTTGTGGTTCGCGTTAAAGATGTAGCAAACGTTGATTTTGGCCCTGAAATTCGTCAAGGTGCCGTATCGATCACACGTCGGGACAAAGACGGTAATCCTGAACAACTCGGTGAAGTCGTTGCGGGCGTGGTACTCAAACGTTTGGGAGCAAATACCAAAGCGACTATTGATGGCATTACTTCACGCTTAGCGGCAATTCAAACCGCATTACCTGACGGCGTAACCTTAGAACCCTTTTATGATCAATCCAGTTTGGTTGATCAAGCGGTCAATACGGTTTCTAAAGCCTTGCTTGAAGCATTTATATTAATCGTGATTGTTCTCATGCTGTTCTTAGTCAATATACGAGCAACCTTCCTGGTCCTTATCTCTGTACCTATATCCATTGGTTTAGCATTGATGGCAATGGCGTATTGGGGGGTATCAGCTAACCTGATGTCTTTAGGAGGGCTTGCTATCGCTATTGGCATGATGGTGGATGGTTCAGTGGTGATGATGGAGCATATTTTTGGCCACCTTACGCATGCTGATAATCAACACCGTAAGCGGCAAACGCAAGCATTGGGCGATGAACATCCTTATGATTCAGCACATGATAGTCACGGTATGGCATTACGTATTAAAGAAGCCGCTTGTGAAGTAGGTCGCCCGGTTTTCTTTGCCGTATTGATCATCATTATTGTATTTGCACCACTGTTTAGCCTTGAAGGTGTTGAAGGTAAATTATTCCAACCAATGGCGATATCGATTGTGCTGGCAATGATTGCTTCTTTGTTAGTGGCGTTGATTGTTGTACCTGCATTAGCAACCTACTTATTTAAAACAGGTGTTGAACATAAGCATGGCTACGTCATGCCGCCATTAGAAAAAATCTATCGCAAAACACTTCCATGGGCTCAAGGTAAGCGTAAAGTAGTTGTTAGTTCAGCACTCGGTTTATTTATTGCTTCACTCGCCTTGATCCCTTTTCTGGGTACGGAGTTTGTTCCCGAACTAGAAGAAGGCACATTAAATATTCGTACTACCCTGGCTCCTTCTTCCAGTTTAGATACGGCATTAAAAGTAGCCAGTAAACTGGAATTGGCATTATTAACGTTTCCTGAAGTGATCTATGCCACCAGTCGTGTCGGTCGTCCTGAAATTGGGGGTGATCCAGAACCGGTATCAAATGTTGAAACCTTTGTAGGGCTGAAACCGGTGAGCGAATGGACCAGTGCCAGTAATCGACAAGAACTGCAAAAGTTAATGGAAGCAAAAATGGCCGCCTACCCTGGCTTGCTATTTTCTTTTTCACAGCCGATTGCAACACGTGTCGATGAATTACTTTCTGGTGTGCGTGCACAATTAGCGATTAAGTTATTTGGTTCAGATCTCGATATGTTAGCAACCAAAGGTCGTGAAATTGAAGCATTGGCAAAGAAAGTTGAAGGAACGACCGGTGTCGCCATGGAACAAATTGGTGGTGAAGCGCAACTAGCCGTACGCCCCGATCGTGATAAATTAGCACGCTATGGTATTTCGGTTGCACAGGTGATGGATCTGGTTTCAGATGCCATTGGCGGTCGTGCAGCAGGTCAGGTTATTAAAGGTAATGAACGTTATGATATTTATGTTCGTTTAGCTAAAGAATATCGTAATAGCGTTGAAGCCATTCGCAACCTTATCCTACAAGCACCCAATGGGGCATGGGTGAAATTGGGTGATGTTGCAACGGTTGCTATTGAATCAGGACCACCACAAATTCGTCGTGATGATGTGCAACGTCGCGTTGTTATTCAATCAAATGTTGAAGGTCGTGACATGGGGAGTGTTGTAGCGGAGCTTCAACAACGTATTGATGATGAAATTGACATGCCTGCAGGCTACACTGTGGTGTTTGGTGGCCAGTTTGAAAACCAACAACGTGCTCAAGCACGGTTGATGATTGTGGTGCCATTATCATTAGGCTTGATCTTCTTATTGTTATACTTTGCCTTTAGCTCAGTAGG
Organism: uncultured Granulosicoccaceae bacterium; assembly: GCA_964542925.1. GTDB lineage: Bacteria > Pseudomonadota > Gammaproteobacteria > AKS1 > AKS1 > Sulfuriflexus. The sequence goes on from CAZIWG010000002.1 coordinate 70,012, forward strand.
ACAAGCCATGTTGATCATGCTTAATGTTCCCTTAGCCTTAATTGGTGGGATTGCGGCATTGTTCTTATCAGGACAGTATCTTTCTGTTCCCGGTTCAATCGGCTTCATTGCGTTATTTGGTGTCGCGGTCTTGAACGGTGTGGTGATGGTGAACGCCATTAACCAACGTTACATGAGCGGAGTAGCGATTCAAGAAGCTATTTTTGAAGGTGCCTTATCACGTTTAAGACCAGTACTAATGACGGCAAGTATTGCCGCGCTAGGCTTAATCCCCATGTTACTGGCAACGGGTGTAGGCTCTGAAGTGCAACGTCCGCTTGCAACCGTGGTAGTGGGTGGTTTATTTTCATCAACCTTACTGACTTTGTTTGTGATACCAGTACTTTATCCGGTATTCTCTAAACAACTTATATCAAGAGAGTAAAGGATAAGCATTGAGCGCAGATCATCATCATGACATCGATGAATCAATGGGAGATAAGCGACTAGCATTCGCCATTATCGTTAATATGCTGCTGACCATTGCACAAGTGGTCGGCGGCATTATCTCTGGCAGTTTATCGTTGATTGCAGATGCCCTGCATAATTTTAGTGATGCTGCTTCCCTGCTTATCGCATGGGTAGCACGAAAGATCGGCAGGCAACCTGCCGATCATTTTCGTACCTTCGGTTATAAACGTGCTGAAGTCATTGCAACATTAATTAATTTAGTCAGCTTGGTCATTATTGGTCTGTATTTAATCTCTGAAGCCCTATGGCGAATTCACGAACCACAAATTATTGAAGGCTGGATTGTGGTAATTGTTGCAGGCATTGCCTTAGTCATTGATGTTATAACAGCAGTGTTGACTTACAGCATGTCAAAACACAGCATAAATATTCGCGCGGCCTTTTTACATAATGTCTCTGATGCTTTAGCGTCTGTCGGCGTTATTATTGCCGGTACATTGATTTTGCTTTATCAAACATATTGGGTTGACACACTCATTACTCTGCTTATCGCAGTCTATGTGCTGTATCAGGCAGCAACTATGCTACCCGAAACGATTAATATCCTCATGCAAGGTATGCCGGATACCATGACGATAGATGAAGTCGTTAAAACCATTGAAGTAACAGACAATGTTACCAACGTTCACCATATTCATATCTGGCAATTGGATGAACACAACAATGCACTCGAAGCCCATGTGGTAATCAATGACTTCTCACAAATAAACACGATCAAATCAATAATTAAGCAACAACTACTAGAAAAGCATTCGATTAAACATTCGACACTAGAATTTGAAGAATTACACTGTGATTCACAAGACTGTCAGTGTTAAGAGACTATTGAATATATAAAGTATTACTTATCATCTATGCTTTCAATTATCGGGCATCCATCTTTGCTACCGCGACATAAGTTAAGCAATAAGGTTAATTCATTTCGTAGTGTTTTAAGATCATCAAGCTGTGCTTCAATATCATTCAGCTTATCGGCTGTTAGTTGACGAACATCATCGCGAGCATTTTGAGGATCGGTACGCATACTGAGTAAATCGGCGATCTCGGCGAGGCTAAAATTCATTCTCTGCGCGCGTTGAATGAATTTTAAGCGTGAAATATCTTTATCGTCATAAAGTCGAATGCCAGATTCGGTTCTGGCAATTTTAGGTAATAACGTTATTTTTTCATAATAGCGTAATGTGTCAGCACTTAAGCCGAGTCGTTTTGTCACATCACCAATACGATAATTAGCCATGGTTATTCCCACTCAAGTTCCATATAAACATGCAAAGAATTGCGCCCCATTAACAATATCATAGCCGATTAATCGCTCATATGGTGATAATGGGTATTGATTCAAGGAACGAACATCCTGAATTTCACCGCCTTTATCCATAAATTTTCTCACTGCCCGACGCAATAACACTAAATAATCAAGTGTATCAGCTTTGGCTTGTTTGATATCAGTGGCATGACCGTGACTGGGAACAATGTGGTCAGGACCTAATGCCTGCATCTTCTTAAAAACAGTGTTAGTAAATATTGCATTTTAATTAACCTAGTATCGGATGATAAAAAAATATTCGTTAAGCAAGTAAAGCCCCGTTAGTATCAAAACGACACCCGCTGTTATTTCAAGTGCTTTTTGATGACGTGATAAAACCTGCAATGATTCCAGCCAACCCATACTCCATGCGCCTAAAATAATCGGAATACTGCGGCCTAAGGCAAAGGCTAACAATAATGCGAAGCCGAAACTCACTGAACCAATCGCCGCACTGGCTGTTAGTGTCACTAGTAATGCCGGTGTACAAAAAGGACAAACTGCAACCGAAAAAGGAATACCCAGTAAAAATGCTCCCCATAGCCCATTAACTTTACGCCCTCTTAGTCCAAACCAACGTGTACGAATATTCACCACGCCCGCCCACATTAAGCCCATGAGGATTAACAAAGGTCCTAAAAATAACCCCCATTCTCTACCCATAATATCTTTCACCCATTCACCGCCGAGTGCAGCAGCCACGCCCAGGGCAACATGAGTAACAACCAAGCCCAAGACAAAAGCAGATCCCATATATAGAGCTTGTCTTTCTTCACGTGCTTTAGTGACATACGCCAACATCATTGGTACCGAGGCAAACGATACGGGATTAAAACTAAATATAAACCCAGTTAAAAATGCAACGCCAATGCCCGCCCAACTCGCTGTTTGCAATGTTTCTTTGAGCATCTGGGTATTAATATCCAATGCGGGAACAAGCAGAAATAATGCCGTGCCAAGTAATAAGGTAGCGGTTAAGTAAGGACTTCCCTTTGCAGCTCTATTAAGAAATTCTTGCGCGCCCCCGGTTACCCCTCGAAAACTTGCAATAACCATCGGCAATGTAAATAAACTTGAGAATAAAAACCCTGATAATATTGCCATTTCAATTAAATCGACGGTTGCTGCCATACCCATTGTCACAGCAACAAGTGGCAGCGTGCATGCCGGCAATGTAAGCCCTAACTTAATCGCATAAGGAAGTTTATTGCCGCCAGGAATTAATTTATAAAATTCTAAATGCGGAATGGGTATGTAAGTAAATCGAGAAACAATATAAATTGCGGCAATAACAGAAAGTATAATGCTTGGTAATATCGGGCCCCAATCGGGTGCGTCGGTAAGCCAAACAGTGAGGCTAAACAAGGCTATTAACAGCATAGTACGACTTAACCAGACTGCAAATAAACGTTGGCAGCATGACTTGCCATCTTGGTTCTTATAATTACGTGCAGAAAATAATGTATGTGTTGCAATCGTACAGGGTTCAAAAAATGCTAACAAACCTAACAAAGTTGCCGTTGCTAGTAATAAAGTGATCATGCAGGTGCCTGTTTGCCATCAAGACCCAGTTGCTTTTCCAATTCGCTGCGAAGTTTATCTGCTGATGGCAAGCTTGTAAAAACAAGTTCACCATTAATAGCTATCGAGGGTGTCGATAACACACCAATTTCAACGGCATAATCCATCTCATCTAAAATGTTTACTTCACGCCATTCAATTTGATTAGCACCAATTTTATCGGCAATTTTTTTGAGGACATCTTTCGCATGACCACACTTGCCACACCCTGGTGAAGAAAAAATGTCTACTTGTATGCTCATAATGCTAAACCTCTAAAAATTAACACGAACACTGGCACGATAGATATAGTCGGTTTCCAGTGCAGTACCATTCAAATTTTGTGACACAGGGATCTGCACTGCAGTTTCTGCAATCCAGCGTTTAGTGACATATTGAATCCCCGGTGTAATAAATAGTTGCGTCCCACCGGTATTTTTATTTGTAACGCCCGCTAAACCATTCTTTCCTTTGTGAACAGCATTCAATTCCATCACGCCATATAAATAATCAGGGACTCCCTTAGAGAAATCACTGTGCCATAAACGATATTGCAAAGAAGCATCAAGGCGAGTGACATTACCGGCTTCAAAACTATTACCTTTACCATTTTTTCGGTAACTCAACTGTGCATCAACCTGATAATCGAGTTTTTGCCACGTGGCGACCACACCAGCAAACACATCAGTAGAGCCTGTTGCAATTCTTGCCAGTGGTGGTGTAATACCACGGCTATCACGAAAATCATCGTCACCAGTGGCTAGTTTAATGCCAATAAAGGGAGCAACCCTAAAGTTACTGCCTAATCCATCTTGTTTATATAAAGTGTAACGACTAAAAATTGTTGCATCACCAAAACCACTGTTATTTCTGCTAATACGTTGCCCTGAAGAAGTTAAATCAAAATCAATATTGCGATAAGGCAATACGCCAAATATGGCAAGTTTACCGGTGACGCCATAACCAAGCACCGAAACGGCGGTAACTTCTGTTCTATCGCGCTCGGTAGTTGCCGGATCATGACCAGATTGCGCAACAATAAGTTGTTCGCGGAATAGATATTCTTCAGAGGCAACAGGTAAGGCTGTATTAAATGTAATTGGTGCAGCTTGTGCGATCATGGAACCGGAAATAATTAACAAGCCGAACGTAAGTGCACGTTTTATCATTCTAAACACCTAACCACATTCTAATAGGTAAGGCTAAGAAAGCTGCAAAGAAACCGATGCCCCAAATAATCACAGACGCCCAATAAATGCGCTTATTCCATTTATGTGCGGTGCTACATGCTGCACCTAATCGCACGTCTGTTGGGCAGCTTCGTCCAGAGCGATACATTAACCAGCCTGAAATAGCGAGCATGATGCCCGAAAAGGCAAATACCCAGATCTTGTGTTGGCTTAAGGTAATAAGGAATGGAAAAGCACTGGTCATTGAAACCACTGCAGTGCCTAAACCTAACGTCACCAACATAATGGGCAATGCACAACAAATTAACGTTCCGGTTGTTGTGAACAGTGTAAAAACTGTCACGCTTTTTTCTTTCATAGCAGTATTACCGTTGCTCATAATATGAACCTTAGTTAGGTGTTGTCTTCATGCTACGGAAAGTAAAACCAGAATCGTTATACAATTTTTTCATCTGTTCTTCAGATAAAGATTTACCTTCAGCCATGTTGACGCTTACAAGCCCTTTATCAAGATCCACTTTAATATCACTGGTACCATCAATCGCTTTTAATTTCTTTTCAATACCAAAGGCACAGAAAGGACAGGCTAAACCGTCAACACGCATTTCATAATGTGAACCTGCTGCCCACGCTGATTGCATTAATGCTAAAGCCAATAAAGAACCTGATAATAATTTAGTTAATGTTTTCATTTTTCCACTCCATTTATGTTGCGATACATTATTTACTAATTTTAAATTAAAGATGCCATTCAAATGATAGTTTTGCACGATAATCACTTTCATCTTGATTGCCATTTAAATTTGCATAGATGGGAATTTGGACACCAGCTTTTATTGCAAAGTTGCGTTGTGTCCAAAAGATACCCGGTGAGATAAACCATTCAGTGCCGCCGGTGTTCGCTAGCTCAGAACCATTTAGTCTAGCGCGTTTACCAAATTCACCATTCAGCTCTAACAGGTAAACAACATCTGTTTCTAAATACCCAGTGAGATTGGGTCGAATACCGCCAACGAAATCAATTAATATTTTATCACCTCGTTCTATTCCGGCATTATTCGTTCCGTTAAAACGGTAACGTGCACTTGCCCACCTATACCATTTACGACCTTCGTAACCATAAGTAAGACCGACAATTGAATCGGTGGTGCCTTTACCAATGGGTGGTGCCTTGCTGTTACTGCCCGTATCCGTAATTACTTTTAAAAAGAGCGCAGCGGACTCCTGTAATCCTAAAGAGTCTTTGCGCCAGAAACGGTATTTGGTGAACAAAGCGAGATCACCTAGTCCATCACTGCTATCAGTGCCATTATCTTTAAGCTCATACGGTAACTCTGCGCCTACCGCCCAGTCACCGGTTAACCCATATGTGAGCTCTAAAGCCAGGCCCTGCTCATCATCACGTCCTGCCTTTTCTGATTCCACTTCTAATGCGACTTCTACCCCATCTTTAAATAGCACATGAGGTCCAATGCCAAAAACAGGATCGTGCGCCATCGCTGTTTGTGATGTCAGTGCAATAAAACCACTAATGACAAAAGTGAATGTGTGTTTAAATTGTTTAAGCATTTACCTGACCTTGTTCATTGATGTTAGAGACAGCTTATTATCTGGAGTCGACTCTAGGTCAAGCGATATTTGAAATCATTTTAAAATAAACACAAATAAATCATAACTAATTGAAGTTTATTGTTATTTTTGGTGTCCAATTATACAGGTTAGAGTGTAGTCTAGGTCAAATAACATAGAATCTCTGCATTCAGCCGAAAAATTACTCTATAGTCATATAGAGTCTATCTAATAACAAAATAAGCTGAGCCCAATGGTACGAAAACTATTTTTTGCGGTATCTCTATTTTTTATTCTCACCATTGCGGTATTAGCCCAATATTGGGACAAAGCATGGTGGCTGCTGGTCATTATCTTACCGTTTGTTGGCTTAGGCATTTACGACATGCTGCAAACACGCAGCACTATTCCACGTATATACCCCGTGATTGGTCGGTTGCGTTACTTCTTTGAGTCAATTCGTCCAGAAATACAACAATATTTTGTTGAATCGGATATCGATGGTATCCCTGTTAACCGTGAATTTCGTTCCATGATATACCAACGTGCTAAAGGTGTGCGTGACACTCGTCCCTTCGGTACCGTGTTTGACGTTTATCGTGAAGGTTATGAATGGACAAACCAGTCACTGTCACCTAAAACACTGCCCATTGAAATGCCAAGAATTATGATTGGTGGTGACGATTGTAAGCAGCCTTACAGCGCCTCGTATTTAAATATTTCAGCCATGAGTTATGGCGCGCTCAGTAAAAATGCCATTGAAGCATTAAATACAGGCGCGAAGCTTGATAATTTTTATCACAACACCGGCGAAGGTGGAATCAGTCCTTATCATATTAAAGGTGGCGGCGATCTCGTATGGCAGATAGGAACAGGATATTTTGCCTGCCGCTCTGAAAATGGCACCTTTGATCCGGAGCTGTTTAAAGAAAAAGCATGTGCCGAACAAGTTAAGATGATCGAGATTAAGTTATCACAAGGTGCGAAACCGGGTCATGGTGGTATTTTACCTGCATCTAAACTCACTAAAGAAATAGCAGAAATCCGTCATGTCGCTATGGGTTATGATGTTGTTTCACCCGCCGCACACTCCGCATTTTTTAACCCGATTAGTTTATTAGAATTTATTCAACAATGTCGAGAACTCTCGGGTGGTAAACCGGTTGGTTTTAAAATGTGCATTGGATACAAAAGTGAATTTCTTTCTATATGTAAAGCAATGATACAAACAGGTATATATCCTGACTTTATCACTGTTGATGGTGGTGAAGGCGGAACAGGTGCAGCCCCAATTGAATTAACCAATTCGGTTGGCACACCATTACGCGATGCTTTGTCATTTGTTGATAACGCACTTAAAGGGTTTGGGATTAGAGATAAAGTTATCGTTATTGCATCAGGTAAAGTATTCTCGGCATTTCATATGTTACGTGTCATGGCACTTGGCGCAGATATTATTAACTCAGCACGCGGAATGATGTTTGCATTAGGTTGCATTCAATCACGCCAATGCAATGCAAACACCTGCCCTACTGGTGTTGCCACACAAGATCCCGCTCGTTACAAACAACTTAACGTAGCAAATAAAGCTAAACGCGTCGCTAATTATCACAAGACCAGCATTCATAGTTTAATGGAAATGATCACCAGCATGGGCTTAAGCACGCCATCGCAAGTGACAGCATGTCATATTCACCGGCGCATTAACCATGCCACCGTTAAAACCTACGAAGAACTTTATGAATGGATTGATGAAGGTTGTTTGATAAAAGAAAAAACCGTACCTAGTGATTGGCATCAAGATTGGATTATTGCTGATCCTGAAACCTGGGATACCTGTCGTTTTGATGATTAACGCGGTAGTTTAATCGCGATCAATCCGGAGATGAGAATAAACAGACTCGAGAAAATCAAACATCCCGTCAGGCCTTGTGTTTGATAAATAAGACCAGATAAGACGGTTCCCATAAGCCTCCCCACCGCATTTGCCATATAATAAAAACCGACGTTCATTGACACGTTATCGTGATCAGACCAGGCAACAATCAAATAAGAATGCACCGCAGAATTAATGGCAAAGACAGCGCCGAAAACGATTAAACCAATCGTTAATATCAACCCTGACTTTAAATCTAAATTTATCACTACGGCTATAATTATAGGAACCAATAATAAAATGAATGCCCAGACTTTTGCTGTATTGCCATCAGGCCCTTTGCCATGGTGAGTGCGGCGCAGTAACCGGGGCGCACACGCCTGTATAATACCGTAACCAATGATCCATAAGGCAAGGTAGCCACCCACTTGCATAAATTCCCAGTGCAAGACGGAATAAAGATATACCGGTAAAGCAACAACAAACCAAACGTCACGTGCAGCGAATAAGAATAAACGCGCGGCAGAAAGCCAGTTAATCGATGCTGTATTTGAAAATACCTGTGTGAATTTAGGTTTTAGTTTTGCTTTGCCAAGATGAGAAGGAAGCAAAATTATTGTGGTAATAAGGCTAATAAATAAACCAATAACTAAAACACTTAAAGCACCACGAAAGTCGAGTTGTTGTAGCAATAATGCACCGATAAAGAAGCCCAAACCTTTTAGCGCATTCTTTGAACCAGTAAGAATGGCAATCCACTTAAACAACGTTGAATCATCACCCTGTTTAGGCAACAAGGTTTTTATACTCGCTTTGGCAGACATTTTATTCAGATCTTTAGCAATGCCAGAAAGTGCCTGCGCAAACATTACATAAAAAACCGATAAGTAATTTTCAGGTGCCATTAACATGGATAGTGCAACAATTTGCATTGCCATACCAATGTGCATGGTAAGGTTTAAGCCAATACGTGCACCTAACCAACCGCCAACAAGATTAGTGACAATGCCAAAAATCTCATAAAACAAAAAAAGCATTGCCACTTCAAAAGGAGAGTAACCAAGTAGATGAAAATACAACACCACCAACATACGCAGAGCGCCATCGGTAATGGTAAATGCCCAATAACCGCCGGTAACAATAAGGTAATTTCTTAACCCCTGTTGCATATTACAAACTACTTGCTACTTTGCCAGTAAGATCCATCATGCGGTTGACGTAGCCCCATTCATTATCATACCAGGCATAAATTTTTACCTGTGTGTCATTAATGACCATAGTTGACAGCGCATCAATAACACAGGAGCGTGGGTCATTAACGTAATCAATTGATACCAAGGGGCGTTCTTCGTAACCCAATATGCCCTCAAGGTCATTATTGGCAGCTTGTTTGAAATACGTATTAATTTCTTCAACCGTGACCGGTTGCGCTACTTCAAGAACCAAATCAGTTAATGAGGCATTCAATAACGGAACGCGAATCGCATGCCCATTTAATTTGCCTTCCAGCTCTGGAAATATGTTTGTAATCGCTTTTGCTGAACCCGTCGTTGTCGGTATTAATGATTGCCCACAAGAACGTGCACGGCGTAAATCTTTATGGCCTTTATCGACAATCGTTTGTGTGTTGGTAATATTATGAATGGTGGTCATACAGCCATGGTCAATGCCTACCTTTTCCAACATAACCTTAATAATAGGCGCGAGACAATTTGTTGTGCAGGAAGCGGCCGTTAATAATTTATGTTCTTCGGGTTTGTATAACGCATCGTTAATGCCATAAACAATATTTAATGCACCTTCAGTGGGTGCGGCCACAATCACTTTCTTAACACCCTGTGAAAAATAAGCATCTAACTTTTCAGGCTGTTTATGATGAACACCAGTTGCCTCAATCACAATATCGCAACCAGACCAATCCGTGTCAGCAATCGCCTTGTTTGAACTGTATGCGATAGCGTGATCATCAATGATGATATTCTCGTTCATAACGGTAATATTTTTTTCCCAGCGACCATGCACTGAATCAAATTCTAGTAAATGTGCTGAGCCTGCTACATCAGTTGAGATTTCGTTGATCTGGACAATAGAATAATCATTACACGCCCACCCTGCTCTGAAACCCAGACGCCCCATACGTCCAAAACCATTAATGCCTATTTTTACGGGCATAGTTAACTCCAATAGATACTTAGTGATTGATTAAGATTGCTTAGGCACAACAAGCCGCACCAGGACGGTTAGGCATTTCTTTCAATGTCATGAGGTCGTCACTAAAGGGGGATGTTTGCTTCGACGCCGCTGCCGTCGTTTCAATAACATTGCATGCCCATTCAGGTAATTGCGGGTGAAGTCGGTAGTACATCCAATGACCTTCGCGCCGTGCCTCAACAAGCTCACCATCACGTAGTAATGCCAAGTGACGTGAGATCATTGGTTGAGAAAGACCCAAGGTATGCGTTAACTCACACACGCATAATTCGCCGTTATGCTGCATTAACATTAAGCATCTCAGCCGAATTTCATTGGCTAAGGCTGAAAATAGTGTATCTGTTGTCGTTTCCATTTGCTTAATATACGATAATTCATATATATGGTCAATCATATATATGTTTCTGGATATATTCAGGTTAAACTCTGTACTTAAGAACAGACCAAGGTGTCATTATGACAAAATCACTGACTATTGGCCGATTAGGCGCTTTATCAGGCGTTAATATTGAAACTATTCGCTATTATCAGCGTATTGGCATCATCATTGAGCCAAACAAGCCGCTTCAGGGGTATCGTATCTACAGCCCTGATGTCATTGAACGGATCCGTTTTATTAAACGAGCGCAACAATTAGGCTTTAGTTTGAAAGAGGTTGCTGATTTGTTATCACTTGGCGATGGTCACTGTTCCGATATCATGCACCGCGCAGAACAAAAACGTGACCATATTATTCAACAAATTAAAGACTTACAAAAGCTACAGCAAACGCTGGATACACTTATTAGCCGCTGCCACATTGACGAAGACTCATCACATTGCCCTATTATTGAAACACTAGCAGGCACGTAAATTTACTTCGTAGTAATGCTTGACTCCGTACCTACCTACGGGGTTTACACTTGTTCTATCAAATCAGTACAGAGATAAAACAAATGGACAATTCTGCGAACACACCAGCACCAAAAACAATTGCGAGTATCGTCACAGCAACATTAGCGGCCATTGGTGCCTCGTTGTGTTGTCTTGGACCGGTCGTTTTACTCTCCCTTGGTGTAGGTGGTTCATGGATGAGTAGTCTGAATGCATTGGAACCTTATAGACCAATCTTTATTGGCATAACCGTCATCTTTTTATTTTTAGCATTCCGAAAACTCTATTTACTTCCAGCTAAATGTGACACCTGCACTAACGATAGTGCATTAAAGAAACAACGAATAATTTTCTGGATAGTTGCATTGATTGTCGTTGCTTTAGTCACCTTCCCCTATTACGGGTTGTTATTACTTAAATAGGGATACGTATGATGCGTTGGATTATAAGTTTATTTGACAAAACCGGTGCACTTGGTGCCTTCACAGCGGCAATGGGGTGTGCATCTTGTTTTCCTGCATTGGGATCGTTAGGCGCCGCCATGGGGCTTGGTTTCTTAGCACAATATGAAGGCATGTTTGTTAATACCCTGCTTCCTGTATTTGCTTGGATTGCACTGATAGCAAATGTCATTGCATTTTTCTCTCACAAAATTTGGTACCGCACTCTAGCGGGTATCAGTGGTCCCATCATGGTCTTGTTAACAATGGGCCCGCTATGGATTTACAACTGGAGTACCAACCTACTCTATGCCGGTATTGCAATGATGATTATTGTTTCAATCTGGGACATTGTGTCACCGCCACGGAAAGTGTGCAGCCTTTGTGACAGTGAACCTAAAAAAAACGAATTAATAGACAAGGTATAAGAGTATGAATACAGAACAATTACATATTGCAATTGTCGGTACAGGATCAGGTGCGTTCGCCGCGGCGATTAAAGCTGTTGAGCGTAATGCCAAGGTCACGATTATTGAAGCTGCAAGCGATATTGGCGGAACCTGCGTTAATATCGGTTGTGTTCCATCCAAGATATTAATTCGAGGTGCCAGCATTGCGCATATTCAAGGCAACCACAATGTTGAAGGGCTTCCTTTAAATACCCCAATTATTGATCGAAAGGCAATGGTGCAACAACAACAAGACTGGGTTAAAAAATTACGCTACGCAAAATATGAAAGTATCTTAGAAAGTAACCCCGATATTACGCTGGTACGTGGCATGGCGAGATTTAAAGATACCAACACATTGATTGTAAAACAGGCCGAAGGGACTGAAACAGAAATAAAAGCGGATAAAATATTATTAGCCGTAGGCGCAAGCGCTGCCATACCAGATATAAAAGGATTAGAGGAGACACCCTTCTGGACATCAACCGAAGCCTTAGTGGCTGAACAATTACCGCAACATCTTATTGTGCTGGGTGCTTCCGTTGTGGCGCTGGAATTAGCGCAAGCATTTCGTCATCTTGGTAGTCAAGTAACCGTCATTGCTCGAAGTACGCTACTGTCAAAAGAAGATAGTAAAATTGGTGAAGAACTCGCCAACATATTTGAGGAAGAAGGTATTAAGGTAATGTTAAATACATCACCTAATTCCGTCACGCATAATGGACAGCAGTTCAACATTCAAACCAATAACGGTGACGTGAATGGTGACCAGTTATTAATTGCAACGGGACGTAGCCCAAACACAGCAGCATTAGATCTCGATAAGGTCGGCATTAAAACCGAATCTCGAGGCGGTATTATTGTTGATGATCACATGCGCACCAATATAGAAAATATCTACGCAGCGGGTGACTGCACTAACCAACCACAGTTTGTTTATGTTGCCGCAGCAGCTGGTACGCGCGCCGCACGTAATATGACTGGCGATGATGTGGCGATTGATTTATCGGTTATGCCCGCCGTAGTGTTTACAGATCCACAAGTGGCGACCGTTGGTATCACTAAACAACACGCTATCAATACGGGGTTAAAAGTAAATAGTCGCAGCCTGGATCTTGAAAATGTTCCCCGCGCTATTGCTAACATGGATACACGCGGTTTTATAAAATTGCTTGCAGAAGAAGACACCGGTCGCATAGTAGGCTGTCAGGTATTAGCCCATGAAGGTGGCGAGATTATTCAAACTGCAGCACTTGCCATACGCAATAAGATGACAATAGAAGAGCTTGCCGATCAATTATTCCCTTACCTAACCATGGTTGAGGGGCTAAAATTAACTGCGCAGACCTTTAACAAAGATGTAAAACAGCTTTCTTGTTGTGCAGGGTAAGTAAGGTTATTTCTCGTTAGTACTTGGCAGTGTTATTGTAAAACAACTGCCCTGCCCTATGGTGCTTGTTACACTAATCTTACTATTCATGACTTCAAGCATCTCTTTAGAAAGAGCCAGACCAATACCGACACCGTTCACATTATTCTTGCGGTCTAAACGGTGGAAGGATTTAAATAAGTCCCCTATATCATCATCTGCGATACCATTACCGGTGTCGATAATATTAATATCAACATTGGTATCTAATTTTTTAGCAGTGATAGTGATATTACCCCCTTCAATATTATATTTAATCGCATTACAAAGAAGATTAAACAATACTTTTCTTAACAGTAATGGATCAGCATAAGCCGTTAAAAATTCAATATCATCCTGCACCGAGATGTTAATATTTTTTCGTTTCATTAAATGAAAGACCAACGGAATAGTTTCATCGATAACATCATTAATGTTGATAGTTGTCGGTACAGAACTAAACTGGCCAGATTCAAGATGAGAAAGATCGAGAATATCATCAATAAGTGCTAACAAATGTTCACTTGCCGACATAATCTCCTTTAAGTTATGTAATTGCTCTTGAGTAAGTGTTTTACCACGATCAATTTGCATAATCTGAGCAAAACCCATAATCGCATTCATGGGAGTACGTAATTCATGGCTCATGCTGGAAAGAAAAATAGATTTCGCTGCATTGGCATATTCTGATTGTTCATTGGCGGCATCAAGTTCAGTAACATGATTAATACTTTTATAACTTAACTCAATACTTTCTGTGATATACCGATTAAACCTAAGAGATGTAAGAAGTAATGTTAGAAAAAAAACAAGATAAACAAGACCTAAGTAAAAAGAATACTCGTTCTGTATTGATAATGACCAAAATATTAATGGTATCGATATAATACTTAAAAAACCGACACTGGCTGTTTTTAAATAAGAAAGCGTACTAACACTCCCCGCAGCGACCGCCATCATAATGGCAGCCAATATAACTTGACTAACAATATTGTCTTCAGATGTTAAAAAGAAAATAGCACTTGCCCATATTATAGAAGTCGTTAATACGGTTGACACAAACGCAATTTCCCAAATACGTTTCTTAGGGTTTGGCGTGATTTGATAGGCAATAAAAAGACCAAGACGAACTAACGCTATCGCAAGCAGAAATAATATCCAGTTAATTAATAAGCTATGTTCAATAAAATTAGATTGTGTATAAGCGAATAAAGCGGCACCAATTAATGTAGACAGTATATTCGTGGGAATATTGCTATAAATAAGCCTGATTTTTTCAAGCCGTACAGACTCATCAATATCAGTCGCTGATAAAGTTGTTTTACTTATTGGTACAGGGCTATCTGAACTCAAACTGATTCCAAATTCCGTAAAGCGACCTAAGAACTAGTTATATCGGCACTATAAGCAGAACTTTAAGTCTAAGTAGTTACTCTGCATCCATTGCTCTAATAACGCCAGTAACGATACCGAGTATTTGCACTTCTTCGTTCTTTAAGTAGATAGGATCCATATCAGGGTTAGCCGGTTGTAGGCGGATACCTTGTTTTTCAACGTAAAATTTCTTTAAAGTAACGGTTTCACCGTTAATCATGGCAATCACAGACTCACCATTGGCAGCAGATTCACGTTTTTCAACAACAATAATATCACCGTCCTGAATATTGTCATCAACCATTGAGTGCCCGCGAACGCGTAAAGCATAGCTATTACGTTTAACCATATTACTGGGAACGGTAACCTGTTCATTATCTTCTGAAATATCAACGGGTTGTCCTGCGGCGACCCAGCCTAATAAAGGGATATCAGTCACATCACCAACCATTAGCTCAAGAGCATCCAATTCTGGCACGTAAACAGGTCTATTCTTCTTAGGAATCATGTAGTTAACATTAGACATTAGAGTATCCCCTTAGGTTTATTCTACAATACGCTCTTATTTGTAAGATTTCAATGCTTTAGCGGGATATCAACCGTAAACGTAGCGCCCTTACCTGTCTCTGAGGTAAAACGCACAATACCATGATGTTCCTCAATGATGTTCTTAACAATGCTTAGCCCAAGCCCAGTGCCTCCCACCTTCTTAGTCAGGCTCGATTTAGACTGAGCAAACTTATCAAACAAGCTGTCTTTAATATCATCATTAATGCCAGGTCCATGATCACTAATCATAATTTGAGCGCGTCCTTTTGCAACAGATAACGTGATAGTAACGCTTTCCCCTTCTGGTGAATACTTAATGGCGTTCGATAGCAAATTGGTCAGCACTTGTAAGAAACGCTGTTTATCAATTGTAATACTCGTGTCTGCAATCGGAGTGAAATCAATTTGAACATGATGTGTCTCGGCAAACCGCGTATTTAAGCTAATCGCATCTTTAATAAAGGCATTCAATTCGACTGTTTCATATTGAAATGACATTTTGCCTGATTCAAGTTTTTGCATATCAAGCAAATCATTAATCAACAGTATCATGTGTTCCGAGTTAGTTACGGCATCAGAAATGATCGTACTCGTTGCCGCATCAAAACCGTATTTATCCGCATTGAACTCTAATAACTGCACAGCACCATAAATAGAATTCAGTGGCGACCGAAGCTCATGACTAAAGAGAGAAAACATTTCTTCTTTTGCTTGTTCAGCAGCGATTCTGATTTTTTCTGTACGGAATAAGGTTGCTGCCATAAACATGCTACTAAAAATAAAAATCAATACAATAACAGCGGCGATAACAACAACGCTATTATTATAATCTTTAAATAAATCAACATCACTTAAACTAACTAATCGCCAATGTGTCCCTGCAACAGGTTTTGAAAACAAAATCCGCTGACTTTCGTTTGGCGTTAATATAAAGCTATCTCGCTTTAAAATAATACGCGCACCGTCTTCTACTATTTCTATAAGGTCTTTGGTTTCAGTGTTAATCAACATCAAGCTTTGATTAACCGGGCTAGATAATTTGAGTAAGCGTGAAAAATTTGTTGCGTCAAAACTAGCAAAGAAATAGCCATCTTGTTTTTTTCTGTCTATTTGAGTAATGGCATCAATGTGATAAATATAAGGGTTAGGATGTATTTGTATATGTTGATTACCGGTTTTAGCGAAATCCTTGATGTCACGCAAACAAATTTCACCAATATAGCCATCATAATCTTCTACAATTAGCTCACCAAATTGATCAACAACAGTAAACGTAAAATAATCAGGAAAATAATATTTCATTTTCTGTGTTAATATTTTTTCTAAAATTTCACTATCCGGTTCGGAGGCATACTTTTTTATGTAATAACGTTCATTCTTAACAAAAATATTAAGTAATTTTTTTTGTACATTCACCATACGATTTGTTTCTTGCGCAACCGCATTCACAACTGACACAGCAATAACTGTTTGGTTGTTCTTGAAATCATTAATACGATGGAACGACACCCACGCAATGAGCAACGTTGCAACAACAGGAATGAGTGATAAGTAAATAAGGGAGTGCTTAGTCGAGGCTAAGAGAGGAGATTTTGTTCTTTTTGTCTTATTCGCCATAAACTGACATCTTACCGCGCTGTTTACCAAAAACTAAAGCATGTACTAAGTATATGTAATATACACCAAAGCGCATATTTACCTAATTAAAATATGGTTTTAAGGTGTTGTCTCGTTAAAAAGACGCATCAGATGAAATAGTTAATTGCTCAACAGTAATAGGATGCGCAAATTGAATATAACTCGCGTGTAATAACAACCTTTCAGACAAACCGTTGGTTTTAGCGTCGGCATAAAGCCTATCACCTAAAATAGGATGCCCAATAAACTGGCAATGCAGCCGTAATTGATGCGTACGCCCTGTTATGGGGGTTAATAACAAGCGACTCACGTCTTTTTCAGGTGAATAATCGACGGTTTGATACTCTGTTTGAGCCGATTTTCCCTGCTCCGTATCAATCATTTGCATGGGGCGGTTTGGCCAGTCACAGATCATCGGCATATCAATCAACCCATGATCGGGCTCAGGTTGCCCGCTAACAACTGCAATATACTGTTTTGACACCTCTCGCTGCTGGAATTGCTGGCTTAACAATCGATGCGTATCTTTATCCAATGCTAATAGCAAAATACCTGACGTCGCCATGTCCAATCGATGCACAATCAACGCGGAAGGATGCGTTAGTTGAACCCGTGAAATCAAACAATCCTGCTTCTCCTCACCCCGACCGGGAACAGACAGCAATCCTGATGGCTTGTTTACCACTAATAGGTATTCATCTTCATAAAGAATATCGAGCCTAGAATGAGGCGGTGGATGGTATTGCATATCTTCTCACTTCCTACTGTGGGATTTTACCTAACTCAAGAGATTGCCGCGTCACTACCGTTCCTCGCAATGACGTATAAGGTTATTCCTCGCAGTGACTGAGAGCCTTGGCCTTGTCATTGCGAGAAATAAAATGACGAAGCAATCTTCCCCACCGTCATTGCGAGAAATAAAATGACGAAGCAATCTCCCCCACCGTCATTGCAAGAAATAAAATGAC
>CAZIWG010000003.1:0-83439 GCA_964542925.1 uncultured Granulosicoccaceae bacterium
AGAGAAGAATTTTTAATCCGTCATACTAAAAATGTACGCGAACGTATCCGTGAGTTATCTGCAAAATCTTACTGGAGTCAGTTTGATGAGTCGCCCGACTTTGCGGTGTTATTTATACCGGGTGATCAATTCTTGAGTGCTGCACTAGAACGAGATCCTTCTCTACTAGAAGATGCCATGAGTCAACAAATTATACTGGCCACCCCCAGTAGTTTCGTTGCCCTGCTTCGTGCAGTTGCCTTTGGTTGGCGCCAAGAAGTGCTGGCAGATAATGCGGATAAAATTCGTAGTCTAGGCATTACCATCTATGAAAGATTATCTGCTTTCAGTGGCCACCTAAGTAATGTAGGCAATAGTCTTAATAAAAGTGTTGAGCATTTCAACAAAGCAGTGGGTTCATTTGATAGCCGCGTTTTACCCAGTGCAAAACGCTTCACCGATATGGGGATAAGTGCCAAGAAAGAAATCAAAGAACCGCCCCCTGTAGAAATGATAGCCCGTGAAATGAATGAGCGAAACAATGACTCAAGCGATTAAATTATTATTTAAGCTGCTCATTAATCGCTTCTTTCGCATCATCATAAAGACGTCCTGCTTTATCGCCCAATGTCTCGGCAACGGTGGGCTCCTTAAAGGGATTGCTCGACAAAGGCACATCACGACCAATGTTAACGCCTAACCATAAACCCGCCCCTAGTCCTAATAATAAGCCTATGACAATGCCATTAATTGTTTTCATATTTAACCTCAAACTATCTTAGATAACATTGACTACTGTACCGCAAAATTTAGAATCAGCCTATCAGGTTTGTGCAAATATCGTACAGCAACATTATGAAAATTTTCCTGTTGCTTCAATTTTGTTACCTAAAAAATTAAGACAGCCTATAAGTGCTATTTATTCTTTTGCACGCACCGCAGATGATCTTGCCGATGAAGGTGATCTTAATCCTCAAGCAAGACTTAATAGCTTAGAACACTATGCACAATCATTTGAAGAAATATTGGCAGGTAGTACAAAAAATGACGATCCCGTATTAATAGCACTCAAAGATACTATTGCTAAATTTGAATTATCGCCTGAGCTATTAACAGACTTAATTAGCGCCTTCAAACAAGATATTATTAAAACTCGCTATCAGAATTTTGATGAAGTACTCGATTATTGTCGTCGTTCAGCCAATCCTGTTGGCAGACTGCTTCTACAGCTAGTGAAAAAAGATCAAGCTCATGTGCAAAAATTAAGCGATTCTGTCTGTACTGCTTTACAACTAATTAATTTCTACCAAGATATTGGTCAAGATTTTGATGAAAACAACCGCATTTATTTGGCACAAGATGAAATGAACAAAGCCGGCATTAATGAAAGCCATCTTGCAAAGCGTATAAATGACAAAAAACTCACTTCCTTTATGAAGCAGCAGGTACAACGCGCTGACCATATGCTTATGTCCGGCTATCCTCTCTGTAGGCATATTGGTGGTAGACTAGGTTTTGAGCTTAAAATGACGATTCATGCTGCACACAAGGTTGCAAATAAAATGTTAGTCACTCAGGATTGTTTTATTCGTCCACGCCTATCTAAAATCGATTGGCCAATGATACTACTTATGAGTCTATTTGATGTAACATTATGAATGCTGAAGAATATTGCCAAGAACAAGCCGCAGGTAGTGGCTCAAGCTTCTACTACAGTTTTTTGTTCCTTCCTACCAATCAACGCCAAGCCATCACTGCTTTGTATGCTTTTTGTCGCGAAATCGATGATGTCGTCGACGAATGCAATGATCTCAATATTGCATTAACTAAACTTAATTGGTGGCGCGATGAAATTCAGCGGGTATTTCATGGGCAGGCTCAGCATCCTGTTGGCCTTTCACTAAGCAAGGCCATTAAAGAATTTAACTTAAATGAAAAGCATTTTCATAGCATTATTGATGGTATGTTAATGGATACTCAACAATCCAGATATCAAACATTTGAAGAATTATCCACTTACTGTTATCGCGTTGCCGGTGTTGTTGGGTTATTAGCGATTGAAATATTTGGTTACCAACACCCCTCAACACAAGATTACGCAGAGAAATTAGGTCTTGCTTTCCAGCTAACAAACATTCTACGCGACATAAAAGAAGATGCCAGTCGGGGAAGAATTTATCTACCTTTGGATGAGTTAAAAAAATTCGATGTGTCTGAAAAAGATATTCTAAATGGTAAAA
Organism: uncultured Granulosicoccaceae bacterium; assembly: GCA_964542925.1. Classification (GTDB taxonomy): domain Bacteria; phylum Pseudomonadota; class Gammaproteobacteria; order AKS1; family AKS1; genus Sulfuriflexus. The sequence continues at coordinate 2,220 of CAZIWG010000003.1, forward strand.
TAAACAGCAAATTACGTGCACTATTTGAATTTCAAGCACAACGTGCTGAGCATTATTATCAGCAAGCCTATTCATCTCTGGATAAACAAGACCGCTTTCAACAACGTAGCGGTCTTATTATGGCCGCTATTTATCATGCCTTATTAGTGCGTATAAAAAAACAAGATTATGATGTTTTTAGTCACAATATCCGTCTTTCTCCTTTACGAAAGCTGTGGATCGCATGGCGCACATACCGAAAAGAACTTAAAGCGAACAAGGCGTGAACAAAACAAAGTCAGGCACTGTTATTATTGTCGGTGGAGGTTGGTCAGGACTTTCCGCTGCAGCCGATCTATTAAAAAACGGCTACCAAGTGACACTATTTGAATCCGCAAAACAACTGGGTGGCCGCGCTCGATGCGTTGCCTTTGGCAAGCATCGTGTTGACAATGGGCAACATCTTCTGCTTGGTGCTTACAAGCAAACCCTTTCCATGCTTAAGTTATGTGATGTTAATATCTCTAATACACTCTTGCGAAAAGACCTTAATTTATTGGTTATTGATAAGAACAAACAGGAATTCAAACTAAAACCCGGTAATTTACCCGCCCCGCTGAATATTCTAACCGCATTTTTAGCTCTAAAAAATATTCCTTTGCGTTCACGTATTCAAACATGCGGGTTTCTTATTAAACTTCGACTAAAGAATTTCACTCTTAAACAAGACATCAGTGTAAAAAAACTATTATGCCACCAACCTAAAATAATGATCCGGCAATTTTGGGAACCGCTTTGCTTGGCTGCACTGAATACATCTATAAGCGATTCTTCAGCTCAAATTTTTCTTAATGTACTAAAAGACAGTTTTACTCAGAGCTCAGATGCGTCCGATTTTCTTATTCCTAAAGTTGACCTAGCTAATCTATTTGTTCATCCGGCAATGCAATATATCGACAAACATGGCGGTAATATTGTTTTAGGCAAGAAAATAGTTAAAATCATATCGCACAATCAATCCCCTTCTGTTATCGACACTGAGGGGAACAGTTTTACTGCTGATCATATTATTCTTGCTGCATCACCATCTAGCACACTTAACCTACTTGAGAACTCAGCACTTCTTGAATCAAACCAACAATTTTTAAATCAGTTTGAATACGAACCCATTTGCACCATTTATCTACAGTACCCCGACAATATATCATTACCTCAACCGATGGTCGGTTTAAGTAATTGCACGGGGCAATGGATATTTGACCGACGTTTTTGTAACCAACCAGGATTAATGGCCATTGTCATCAGTGCATCGGGGGCGCATATGCAACTCGATAAAATGACACTGGCTCAAATTATCAGTGATGAATTATCCAACCTATTCGGTTGGCCAGATGCTGATAAATCATTAGTCATTCGAGAAAAACGGGCAACCTTTAAATCTAGTGTTAATATTCAGGAATATCGCCCCAATAATGCAACTGCGGATGCTAGAATATGGCTTTGTGGTGATTACACCGCGAGCCGCTACCCGGCCACACTCGAAGCGGCAGTGCAGAGTGGGTTACAATGTAGTCAACAAATACGTAAAGAGCTGTAATAGCTACAAAGGTCGGATTTATGATGTCTCCCTCTATGCCTGAAAACTATCAACCCAGCAAACAACTACTCAAAGATCGCGTTATCCTTGTAACTGGTGCAGGTGATGGAATTGGTAAGGCAGCCGCTAAAATTTATGCAGCGCATGGTGCCAGCATCGTTTTAACAGGTCGCACAAGTCAAAAACTTGAAACCGTATACGATGAAATTGTTGCGGAAGGACATGCCGAACCAGCCATTTTCCCTCTTGACTTCTCTACGACTACACATGAAGACATACTCGGCCTGACGGGTGGCATTGCTAAAGAATTTGGTCGATTAGATGGCTTACTCAATAATGCGGCAGAACTTGGCTCATTAACACCTATCGACCATTACCCTATCGATTTAATGCAACGGATCTTCAGCGTTAATTTACAAGCCCCATTTATGCTCACTCAAGCCTGCCTGCCCTTGCTGCGCCAAGCCAGTGATGCGGCAATCCTTTTTAGCTCAACAGAGCCCTATGAAAAAATGGGGGCTTATTGGGGGGCTTATGGTATTTCAAAGCAAGGATTAGATTCATTTATGTATATTCTTGCTGATGAGCTTGAAAACAATACCCCTATCCGCGTTAATGCAATTGATCCGGGCCCTGTTCGTACTCGGTTACGTCAATTAGCTTACCCGGCCGAAGACTTAAGCCAACTCAAACTCCCAGAAGATGTCGCGCTTAGTTATCTATATATGATGGGACCTGACAGTAAGCAATTTCGCGGTCAAATAATTAAAGCCTAGGCTCCTCAATAACTTACATCTTGCATGGTTAATCGGCAAGATATAACCGCCTTTTGCCGCTTGAATATGCCAATAATTTGGCATATCCTTGACTTGAATAATTGTTATTATGTAACTATATGTTTTATATAGGTTTGTAAAAAAAGGAAATCATGGCACGAAATTCGCATCAGGAATAACAAAACAAAGTCGTTTTGAGGATATACATAACATGGCACAACTACAACATACAGAAGCTAAGATTCTCGATAGTCACTTCTTAGAAGGACGCAGCAGCGTACTTTCTACGGCAGCGACTCAGAAACAAAAAAATTCTGAGCCATACAAGATTGACTGGGAGCTAAATCGCAAACTTCAAACCAGCCTACATGTGAATGATGTCACAAATATTTTTTTTAGTGGCATTCAATCTGAATTCAATTTTGGCCAAATGATTTTTGATCATAAAAATAGCAAAACCAATATCACCATTGGTGAAAAAACTGCTCGACATAGTTGTAATTACCAAATAGAGATTGCAGGTGAATCTCTGGGACATTTGAGTTTTACACGCTCTATCCGTTTTGCTGAAAAAGAATTGAACCGATTAGAAGAACTACTCTGTCTATTGGTGTACCCACTTCGCAATGCCTTGTTATATGAAGAAGCCTTAAAAAAGGCAATGCACGACCCATTAACGGGTGCTCTTAATCGCGCAGCGCTCGATACCATGCTAGATAAAGAGATTGATCTCGCTCACCGTCATGAAAATCCATTATCGGTGCTAATGATTGATATCGACCATTTCAAAGACATTAACGACAACCACGGTCACAGTATGGGAGATAAGGTACTTCGTTCATTGGTAGATGGACTGAAGGGGCATATTCGTAATTCTGACGTACTGTTCCGCTACGGAGGCGAAGAATTTACTATTATGTTGAATAACACCAGTGTTGAAGGTGCTCACCTATTAGCACAGCGCATTCGTAGCGGTATCGAGCAAATGACACATATCTACGATGGCATTGTCATCCAGTTGACCATTAGTATTGGTATGGCTTCACTTGAAAGTAATGAAACAGCGAACCAATTGCTTGAACGCTCTGATTCTGCTCTCTATGCAGCGAAGAAATTTGGTCGAAATTGCGTCATCCAAGCCTAAATAGACTCATTATTGTGATTTAAACTACCAAACTGATAACCAGATCACATTTTTGACAAGGATAGTCTATTAACCTTACTATTCGTTTTCTGTCCAAAAGCAACGAGTAGAAAAATGATTGATCCGGCATTAGAAAGAATTAATAAGCTCACCGAACAAAGCTACCCTATCGTGTACTTTGAAACCCTTCGCAGTGTGCATATTGTCGAATTATTCAAGAATTTATCTCTTTGCAACAGCAAAGCTATTTACCACTGGCAACCAGAAACAGGTATGTACCGCATGGATGCCAACCACATTATGATTCCCCGTACCATTGACCCAGAAGATGTGCTTAATACTATTCATAGCATGGCGCATTTTGGAGTGTTTGTTTTTACCGGCTTTGACGAGCATATTCAGAACCGAAAGATCGTCAACGTTCTGAAAAAAATATCCTCTACGCATAGAGCTAACCCTAAGATGGTTATACTACTGGGCAGTAAAATGGATATACCTGATGATCTTCGTCCAAGCGTGGCACATATTCGACACACTATGCGCTCAAACTCACCAGGCGAGAAAAAAGTAGGCTAATCTTGTTTATGACGATTTTGACGACGGCGTCGTTTGAGATGTGAATTCCGTGACGGATGCTTACCCGTCGCATCAGATGTTACAACACGTTTCGTTATTTTATTTTTCATTCCTACTGATGAATATAAAGCAGCCGCTTCTGCTTGATCCAAATCTCGGAAACTTCCCTTGCGTAAATTGCGCATTAATATAATAGGACCAAAACGAGTTCGCATTAAACGACTGACTTTAATCCCTTGAGATTCCCAGAGGCGACGAACCTCTCTTTTCTTACCTTCTTTTAAAACAACACTGTACCAATGATTTGCACCACTACCACCCACATCAGTAATAGAGTCAAAACGAGCAAAACCATCTTCAAGATCAACGCCCTTAGTTAGATTCTGCAATACTTCACCATCGACATCACCTAACACACGTGCTGAATATTCTCGCTCTATTTCAAAGGAAGGATGCATTAACGCATTGGCTAAATCACCATCTGTTGTAAAAAATAATAAACCCGATGTATTTAAATCAAGCCGACCAACAATGATCCACCTCGAACCTTGTAACGTCGGCAAACCAGCAAATACATCAGTCCGCCCATCAGGATCATTACGCGTACAAATAACACCTTCGGGTTTGTTATAAACAAGAATACGATGTTGCTGCTCATCAAAATTAAGCTCTATTAACTTACCATCAAGCGCAACTTTCTCATTATCTGAAATACGATCAGCTGTTTTTGCTATACGACCATTAATTGTTAAGCGCCCTGCTTCTATCCACCTTTCCATTTCTCGGCGAGAGCCATAGCCACTACGAGCTAAAATTTTATGTAATTTCTCACTCATGAAGAATATTCAATTAACCTTCTCAGTGGGTTCTTCAGAATCAACGCCTGCTACATCGTCTGTTTCTGAACTTGATTTTTCAACCGTTTCAGAACTAATGTCATCTTTGCCAGATTCTTTTCCCATGTCGCTAGAGTCGTTTTCATTTTGCTTGTTTTCAGTATCATCTTGATCAGGCATTTCTAAACCGGGTAACTGCAAATCTAATTCTGCATTAATGATTTCAAAATCTCGCAACTCAGCAAGTGATGGCAATTCATCCAATGATTTTAAATTAAAGTAATCAAGAAACTGTTTCGTTGTTCCGTACATAGCCGGTTTACCCGGCACATCACGATGCCCAACAACTTTAATCCATTCGCGCTCTGTTAATGTTTTTATTATATTGCTACTCACAGCAACACCACGTACATTTTCAATTTCACCACGTGTTGCGGGTTGTCTATAAGCAATTAACGCCAATGTCTCTAACAACGCACGCGTATATCGCTGCGGTTTTTCTTCCCATAAACGAGATACCCACGGAGCCATATCTTCACGGACTTGCAATCTAAAGCCACTCGCAATTTCTTTAAGTTCAATGCCCCGATTATCACAATCGTCACCAATTTCACTTAATGCTTTACGAATATCACTTTTTTCAGGTTGAAAATCACCTTCGGCAAACAAATGCATTAACCGATCAATATTAAGCGGTTTTCCAGAAGCTAATAAAGCCGCTTCAATCACTTTTTTTATAATATCAGGATTCATCTTTTTCAGTGTCCGACGTTGTATTTTGAAGTTCAGCATTATCTTTCGATGATGCGGCAGCCTTCACATATATAGGTCCAAAGGGTTCATTTTGTACCATTTCAATCAGCGTTTCTTTAAGTAATTCTAAAATAGCCAACAATGTTACCACGACACCTGAACGACCTTCTTCCGGTGTAAATAATGCCGAAAAATCAGTAAATGAATCGGCTTTAATTTGCGTTAAGACATTTGACATACGTTCACGTACTGACAACGGTTCCATTGCAATATGGTGATGCTGAAAATTTTCTGCACGCTTCAATACTTTCTGAAAAGCCGTCAACATATCTTGAAGACTCACATCAGGTGCTTTAAGTGTCACTGCAACATCCGGTGTGTCAATTTCAACCTCGTAAATATCGCGATTCAATCTCGACAAACTATCAATGTTTTCAGCTGCTTGTTTGTATCGTTCGTATTCTTGTAACCGACGCACTAATTCCGCACGGGGATCTTCGCCATCTTCAGATTCTTCTTCACGACGTGGCAATAGCATACGTGATTTAATCTCTGCCAACATCGCCGCCATCACAAGATATTCTGCGGCTAATTCAAGCTGCATGTCTTTCATCACATCAACATATTCCATGTACTGCGTGGTAATCTCCGCAATGGGGATATCAAGCACATCGAGATTTTGACGACGAATTAAATATAATAATAAATCCAGAGGACCTTCAAATGCATCAAGAAATACTTCTAAGGCATGGGGTGGAATATATAAATCCTGAGGTAACTGAGTGACTTTCTCCCCCTGCACAATGGCGAACGGCATCTCAGCTTGTTGAGGAGCATGTGGCTTTTCAACCTTGTCAGCTTCTTCAACTTTTACGTTTTCAGTCTCGCTCATGGTTACTTATAAGTCAGGCCCATGACCTGACGAACCTCTTCTAGAGTTAGGCGTGCGGTGTCTCTCGCTTTCTCACAACCTTCATTGATAATCCCACGCACCATGTCTGGGTTATTAGTAAACTCTTGCGCCCGATCACGCATCGGAGTTAACTCTTCAATAACTGCATCAACAATAAATTTTTTACAATCCAAACAACCTATACCAGCAGTCTTACAACCTTCTACTACCTCTGCTTTGATCGCATCATTACTGTAAACTTGGTGTAATTCCCAAACTGGACATTTTTCTGGATCACCCGGATCAGTGCGTCGTACACGCGCCGGATCGGTTGGCATGGTACGAATTTTTTTATCAACTGATTCAGGATCTTCGCGTAAAGAAATAGTATTGCCATAGGACTTAGACATTTTCTGCCCATCCAGCCCCGGCATTTTCGATGTTGGCGTTAACAATGCTTCTGGTTCAGGCAAAATAATTTTGCCAATGCCTTCCAAATATCCAAATAGGCGTTCACGATCACCTAAAGTAATATTTTGTTGATCTTCCAATAAAGCACGTGCCGTTTCTATCGCTTCATGATCACCATCTTCTTGATAACGCCTGCGTAATTCACGATACAACTTGGCGTTCTTCTTACCCATCTTTTTCGCAGCGGCTTCTGCCTTCTCTTCAAAGCCAATCTCACGACCATAAAGATGATTAAAACGTCGTGCTACCTCACGGGTTAATTCAACATGAGCAACTTGATCTTCACCAACCGGCACCTGTCCTGCTTTATAAATAAGTATGTCAGCACTTTGCAGTAAGGGATAACCCAGAAAACCATAGGTCGCCAGATCTCTTTCCTTTAACTTTAACTGCTGATCCTTATAACTCGGGACACGTTCCAGCCAACTCAATGGTGTCATCATTGACAGCAAAAGTTGTAATTCTGCATGTTCGGGCACACGTGACTGTATGAACAACGTCGCACTGCCCGGATTAACACCCGCAGCAAGCCAGTCAATCACCATGTCCCAGACACTCTCTGCAATGACCGATGGATCATCATAATGAGTTGTTAACGCATGCCAATCTGCAACAAAAAACAGACACTCGTATTCGTGTTGGAGCTTAATCCAATTCTTGAGTACACCATGATAATGACCGAGATGAAGTTGACCTGTTGGCCGCATGCCGGACAGCACGCGGTCTTGGTGACCAAGGATCGAGCTCAAAATACCTCCCATAACACCCGCAAAGCGAGTCAATAGCTATTATTGTTGGTCTGACTTACGTTTCAGACGCGCTGATTATACCTTGTTTATGCCACTATTAGGGGCAAACATAACAAATTAGAAAAAACATTAAACATATATATATAATATATATATTACAGTAACTTGAACATGCTATTTAATGTTAATTATCGTAAAAATATTGCCCTTTCCCCTGTCTGGTAACATTAACATCACCATCAGAAAGATTCACTACCGTCGTCGGTTCTAAACCACAGTTACCGCCATCAATCACCAAATCAACAAAATGTTCCAAATGTTCTCGAATTTCAAATGCATCGGTCATCGGTAATTCTTGATCCGGCAGAATCAACGTTGAACTCATCATCGGCTCATTCAACTCTTCAAGTAAGGCATGAGCAATCGGATTATCAGGCACACGTAGTCCAATCGTTTTCTTCTTGGGATTTTGCAGCCGTCGAGGGACTTCACGATTCGCTTTTAAAATAAAAGTGTAGGGTCCAGGAGTCAGTGACTTCATTAAGCGATATGCCTGATTATCCACTATCGAATAACTCGATATTTCCGACAAATCACGACACATCAAGGTAAAATTATGCCTGTTCGATACATTTCGAATCTTAGCCAGCCTTTCCATGGCATTCTTGTCGCCAATGTGGCAACCCAATGCATAACTCGAGTCAGTAGGATAAACAATCACCCCGCCCTGACGCACAATTTCAACACTTCGATAGATTAATCGGGCTTGCGGGTTATCTGGATGAATTTCAAAAAATTGGCTCATAAATTGTCTTCAGGCCAAAATTCACTTTCCCAGACCGTTTTACAATTATCAGGCATCGGTCTTAAACGCCCTAACTCAATCCATTGATTTTCAGGACCATGGTAATCACTGCCTTGCGAAGCAAATAAACCGGCCTTTTTAGCATGATTCGCCATCGTTTGGGTTTCATCTGCACTGTGGCTACCCGAGACAACTTCCATACCAAGACCACCGATTTTTTTGAACTCTGCCAATAACTTACGCAATCGACCTGCTGTTAGGCGATAGCGAGCAGGATGAGCAATAATCGGAATACCGCCAGCACCTCGCACCCACGTTACCGCTTCCTCAATATCCGCCCACTTTCCAGGCACATAGCCCGGTTTTCCTCGAACCAGATATTTCCTAAAGACCTCACGAATATCTTTACAATAACCGGCATCCACCAAAAAACGAGCATAATGGGTACGCGCAATCAAAGCACCTTGCGCGAAGGCCTTCGCCCCTTCGTAGCTACCTTCGATACATTTTTTAGTCAATCGTCGCCCAATTTCTTCTGCCCGCCAAGCTCGATACTCACAGATCTTCTCTAAACCATCGAGTAAAGGTTGGTACGTCGGATCAATACCCAAGCCGAGCATATGAATGGTTTGGCCATTCCAACTCGTCGATATTTCAACACCGTTAATTAACGTGATACCAAGCTGTTTAGCCGCTTCAGCTGCCTCGGTAAGACCTTCCACACTGTCGTGATCCGTTAACGCAAGCACATTGACCTCTTGTTTTGAGGCGTGAGCCAACAGTTCGCTAGGCGACAGCGTGCCATCTGAAATCGTGCTATGTGAGTGAAGATCAATAATCATTGCGGGCACATTGTATAGGGATAATGCCAAAACACGAACATTTCTTGCTCGTAGGCGAATTCAGGCAGACAAAAGGCCACTTGCTCGGGCATAATAAGGTTCAAATTTGACCTAGTTGGAGTAGTGGCGATACCGCCAGACATTCATATTATGAAAATGCTGTTCGATTTTTTTCCAATTTTGCTATTTTTCATTGCGTTCAAAACCTATGACATTTATGTGGCAACTATTACCGCCATTGTCGCGACCTTCATTCAAGTCGCCTTATTCTGGCTCAAATACCGTCGTTTTGAAAAAATGCATGTCATCACGTTGGTGCTGATTAGCGTCTTTGGTGGTATCTCCATCTACTTACAGAACCCACTGTATATAAAATTAAAAACAACCATCCTTGAATGGGTGTTTGCACTGGTCTTTATCGGCAGCCAATACATCGGTGATAGAAACATCGTCAAAAGAATGATGAGCAGTGCCATGGAAGCCCCTGAACATATTTGGAAACGACTCAACTTCGCTTGGGCTGGTTTCTTTATTCTTGTGGGTTTTGTTAATTTGTATGTCATCTATAATTTCGATACCGATGCATGGGTTGATTTCAAAACCTTTGGCATGCTCGGCATGACCATTGCATTTGTCATCTTACAAGGTATATTTATGGCGAAATACGTTATCCAAGACGATGACGATGAAAAATCAAACGAAGAAGAAACAAAATAATGCTCTATGCCATCATTAGTGAAGATGTCTCTGACAGTCTCGAAAAACGCTTAAGTGTGCGTCCCGCACATGTTAAGCGGTTAAACCAATTAAATGACCAAGCTCGTTTGATATTAGCTGGCCCTCACCCTGCGATTGATAATGAAGATCCGGGACCTGCAGGATTTACCGGCAGCCTGATTGTTGCTGAATTTGAATCACTGCAAGCCGCACAACAATGGGCAGATGCAGACCCCTATATTGAGGCAGGCGTTTACCAACGTGTTGTCGTTAAACCCTTTAAAAAGGTACTACCATGATCGATAACAGCAAACGTATCCCTCGCATCAAACAATTACTTTCAGATGGCCTTAACGCAGACAGTGTCGATGTCATTGATGAAAGCCACAAACATGCGGGTCATGCCGGTGCTAAAACAGGCATGGGTCATTTTGAAGTACACATCGTTGCCAGCGCCTTCGCTGACAAGTCCTTACTAGAAAGACACCGCATGGTGTACGACGCATTAGGTGATATGATGCAAACAGACATTCATGCTCTCAGCATTACAGCTTCAACACCCTCGTAACCACAGGAATGGATATGAAAAAAATAAAATTAATTCTCATTGGTCTTACTATCACAGTACTGCTTTCAGCATGTGGTGGTGGCGGTGATAAAACAACGGCATCAGAAACTGACGGGAAAAAAGACATCGCAGAAACAATCAGCAAGACCACCGACCCAGAGAACAATAAATCCAGTGATATCATTGCGGTTGTTAATGGTGAAAATATTTTAGAAGAAAATTTTGCTGCTTACGTCAAACAACGCAAAGCAGGAAAACCCAAGGGTAGCGAAATATCCGATGCACGCATGCTTGATGAATTTATTAATTTTGAACTTGCGGTACAAGATGCAGAAAAGAAAGGTCTGCAAAATAATACAACAATAGTGAAAGAGCTAGAAAACCAACGTAGAACCTTGCTTGTTAATGCCGCGTTTAATGATTTCGTTTTAAACAACCCACTAACCGATGAAGAAATGCGCAAAGACTACGAGTCAAGAATGTCTGAACTAACATTAACAGAATACCGTCTTCGTCATATCCTTCTTGATAAAAGTGATGACGCTACTGCTGCCATGAAAGAGCTTAATAATGGTAGCAATTTTATTGCTATGGTTAAGAAATATTCCACCGGGCCTTCAGTAAATGAAGATGGCTTGCTCGGCTGGCAATCAGAATTTGACTTGCTTCCAGAGTTCCGCGCACCGATCAGTAAATTAAAAAAAGGTCAATATGCAAGAACACCTATTAAAACCCAATTTGGTTGGCATATTGTTTATCTTGATGATATCCGCGTTACTCCACCACCCAAATACGAAGAAGTCAAAGATCGTGTTCGCGTTGTATTACAGCGCCGACAGGTCGAAGACTATTTTTTAAAATTACGCACATCAGCAAACATCAAAATCATTGAGTTTGAAGATAGCAACCCTAATATCCCTCAACATCAAGGCGTGAATATTAAAAGTTATTCTAATAACTAAGGCAATGATGTAAATATAGATTTGGTCTAAACACATGCGTAAATACTATTTAATAATTTTGTTACCTCTATTATCGTCGTCGCATGTATTAGCTGACAATGATCCATATGCTATTTGTTCTATCGGTGGCTTCTTTCGTGGCACCAATAACAAATTCATGTCTGGTATCACTACCCACATCATTAGCCGCAAAAAGATATTTAATAACCCAACCTGCATTAAGCTGCACAATAAATCATTCAAAATAGGCAGGAAATTAGTTGCCGGTGACAACATCAATAATCAACAAGAAATAAAGATCATCAATAGCGCCAATGACTTTAGAGAAAAAGTCTACAAAACTATTAGTATTCACATGGGTTATTAAAATAGATCGATCTCATTATCCGTTTTAGTAGAACTCACTACGGTATTAATTAATTTAACAAAACCACAAAAAACACATGAGATAATAACCATGCGAAAATAAAAACTACTCTGGTAAAACGGAAATATCTCCTTGAAGAACGCGCCGCAATGATGCTTCATCAAGCACAGGTATACCCAAGTTATTTGCCTTATCTAACTTAGAGCCTGCATCTGTTCCCGCGAAGACAAAGGTAGTCTTTTTCGAAACACTGCTGCTCACCTTGGCTCCCATCGACTGAAGTTTATCTTTTGCTTCATTGCGAGGCATTGAAAGTGCTCCAGTAAGAACAATCGTTTTCCCCGCTAAAGGTTGTTCATCAGAACGAGTTACATCGATGTCATCCCAATGAACACCATTTGCTATCAATGCTTGAATGACATCACGATTATGAGCTTGATGATCGAAGGTTTCTATATTTCGTGCAACCACAGGTCCAACATCGAGGACTTGCTCAAGCTCTTCTCTTGTTGCTGCCATTATTTTTTCGAGACTACCAAAATGATTTGCCAAACCTCGTGCAGTTGCCTCGCCTACTTCACGAATCCCAAGAGCAAAAATAAAACGGGGTAATGTAGTTGATTTACTCTTTTCTAACGATTGAATAAGGTTATGTGCAGACTTCTCACCCATACGTTCCATTGATGCCAATGTTTCTAAATTTAATGTATAAAGATCGGCAGCGCTTTCAATTATTTTTTCATCTACCAATTGTTCAACTAACTTATCACCCAAACCCTCAATATCCATAGCGCGACGTGATGCAAAGTGTTTTATGTTTTCTTTGCGTTGTGCAGGGCAAACTAATCCACCTGAACAACGTGCCTTTGCCTCACCTTCAATGCGAATAACTTCTGAATCACATTCTGGACAACGTGTTGGATATTTAAATTTACGAGCACCCTTTTTACGTTTTTCTACAATACTACCTACTACTTCAGGGATCACATCACCCGCTCGGCGCACAATCACCATGTCACCTACTCGTACATCCTTACGCTCAATTTCATCCTGATTATGCAAGGTGGCATTAGTCACCACAACACCACCAACTTCAACAGGCTCAAGCCGTGCAACTGGCGTGAGTGCACCCGTTCTTCCCACTTGAATATCTATCGCTAACAGCTGAGTAGTTTTTTCTTGCGCCGGAAATTTGTGTGCAATCGCCCAGCGTGGTGCACGCGAAACAAAGCCCAGTGTTTGTTGTTGATCAAAACGATTCACTTTATAAACAATGCCGTCTATCTCATACGGTAATGAGTCACGCCGTTGTAATAATTTCTCGTAGTACTGGTAGCAACCTCTAGCACCTGTCACGACTTCGTACTCATGTGATACACGTAATCCCCAGCCGCGTAATTGTTCAAGTACATCACTGTGCGTTGCAGCGAGCACGCCATCACTGCATACGCCAACTGCATAGCAATACATGGTTAATGGACGTTGCGCAGTAATACTTGAGTCAAGTAATCGTAATGATCCCGCCGCCGCATTACGTGGGTTAGCAAAAGTCTTTTCACCTTTTTCTCGCTGTCTTGCATTCAAGGTTTCGAACCCAGCACGTGATATATATATTTCACCTCGCACTTCGATTTCAGCTGGAACCTTTTTACCTTGTAAACGTAACGGGATAGCACCAATGGTTTTTACATTCGCTGTTACATCTTCACCGGCTGCACCATCTCCTCGTGTCGCGGCACATTCAAGAACACCTTCTTTATATAATAGACTAATCGCTAACCCATCTAACTTAGGTTCAGCAACATATTCAATACTCTCAATATCCAAGCCTTCACGGCAGCGACGGTCAAATTCTTCTAACTCTTTCTCTGAAAATACATTCCCCAGGGACAACATCGGTACTTTATGCTTCACTTCGGTGAATTTTGTTAACGGTGCGGCTCCCACTCGCTGAGTAGGTGAAGCCGGACTACATAAAGAAGGGTACTGAGCCTCAATATCCTGCAATTCTCGTAACATCATGTCGTACTCAATATCCGGAATTTCCGGATCATCCAACACATAATAGCGATGATTATGATAATTCAGTTGTTCGTGAAGCTCAGCGACACGGTGGCGTATTTTTGCAGGGATATTCATTATTAGGTTTTTATCATGTCCGTGTTATTTTTAGGCTATCATTCAACTAATAATATCAATAAATAGGGTTCGAATGTGCAGTTAGTCCATGGTATTCACTTTAATAATATTCGAGGGGATATTTATGGTGGTCTAACCGCTGCAGTGGTTGCATTACCTCTCGCGCTGGCAATGGGCGTTTCCTCTGGTGCAGGTCCTATCGCAGGAGTTTACGGGGCTATTTTTGTTGGTTTCTTTGCAGCACTATTCGGTGGTACCCCTTCTCAGGTATCAGGTCCTACCGGCCCAATGACCGTAGTCATGGCTGTTATTTTTACTGAATATACCAGTATGTTTCCCGATGATCCTGCTCATGGTGCATCGCTCGCCTTTACTGTCGTTATTATGGGAGGTTTATTTCAGATTTTATTTGGTGCGCTCAAACTTGGCAAATACATTAATCTTATCCCCCACCCTGTTACATCCGGCTTTATGTCAGGAATTGGTGTCATTATTATCCTTCTGCAACTTGGGCCTTTATTCGGTCATATCGCACAATCCGGCACACTTGATTCACTAGAAGCAGTACCTCATATATTTAGTAATCCTGTTTACTCCTCTGTCTTCATCGCGGGTCTGGCTCTTATTATTGTTTATCTCTCACCAAAAAAAATAAACGCCTTAATTCCCTCTCCACTGCTTGCGCTTATCATTGGGACAATGGTGCTTTATTTTTGGCAAGGCGGCGATATTACGACCAACATCGAACACGGCAAAACCATCTATAAACTGGGTGATGTATCTGTACTTGGAAATATACCTACCGGATTTCCTATCCCCCATTTGCCTATTTTCGAAATAGGTCTTATAGCAGGTATGGTTAAATCAGCCATCATTCTTGCCGCACTAGGCGCCATTGATTCATTACTCACTTCTCTAGTTGCAGATAGCATGACGCGTACCTACCATGAATCAAATCGTGAGTTAATCGGTCAAGGCATTGGCAATACAATTGCGGGACTTTTTGGCGGCCTTCCCGGTGCCGGTGCCACCATGCGTACCGTCGTAAATATCCGTGCAGGTGGCGTTACCCCTATCTCCGGCGTATTGCATGCACTTGTTTTGCTCAGCATCATATTGGGTGCCGGGGTTGTTGCAAAATATATCCCTCATGCCTTACTAGCGGGAATTTTAATTAAAGTCGGCACTGATATTATTGATTGGGATTATTTAAAACGCATTAAACACGCCCCAAAAGCAGGTGTGTTAATTATGTTTACGGTGCTATTTAGCACGGTCTTCGTAGATCTTATTTTTGCAGTGGCACTCGGCATGGTCATGGCATCGTTCTTGTTTATGCAGCGCATGGCAACACTACAAATAGATTCCATGACCGTCATGACATCCGCAGATGATGTGGCGCATCTTAATGATGAAGAATCGGCACTCTTGGATACCGCTGACGGCCGAGTACTTTACTTCCATATATCAGGACCCATGAGTTTTACCGCTGCCAAAGGTATTGCAAGACGCTTAGTCGGTTTTGATGGCTACGATGTACTGGTTATCGACCTATCTGATGTACCGCAAATTGATTTCACCTCCACACGAGCGCTTGACGACATTATTCATGATGCACAAGATAGTGGGCGTAAAGCCTACCTTTCAGGATGCCGCGACCAAATTTGCTCAATGTTGATGAATCAAGGCGTCATTGCAGCAGACCAAGTTGCTGAAGCTCGCATGAGTCGAATTGCAGTCCTTAAAAAAGCCCTGCAAACAATCAAAGACAAATAACACGCTAATTATAGCCCTGATGTACATATATTAGCATTTCATGTTATAATGTCGCGATAGGTATTTAGGCTGTTACAACATGCCTATTCGCACATCCAATCCTCTGTGATAAATCACCTATTTCATATATTTATTGAGTAATATTTTAGTACGTGGACTTTTTTTATGATGCTCACCGACTCTAAAAGCCAGAGCTGGTTGATTATAATATCAACGTTATTTCTGATGTTATTTACTAATGTCGCCTTTTTTAAAGGTGTTGTTGGTGTGTACCCGTTTGTCCTGGAAAATATTGCCTTTTTAATATCTGTTTTTATCTTATTTTATTGCTTAACTGCCATTATTTTATCGCTGTTTTGTTACCGATACACCATTAAACCCGTACTCATTATCATTTTACTGCTTTCATCTTTTACTGCCTATTTCATGGATAGTTACTCAAGCATCATTGATGAAACGATGATTGAGAATATTCTGCAAACGAATATGCAAGAAGCCATCGATTTATTTAGTATCAAACAAGTGCTTTATGTTTTTTTTCTTGGTGTATTACCCTCATTATTTATTTATAAAACAACTATTACTAAAACGTCATTACTACGAGCGACTATTTCAAAAATAAAATTAATTGGCGTGCTAACCATGATTTCAGTTGCTATTTTATGGTTATTTTCTGACTACTATTTCTCGTTCTTTCGTGAGCACCGTTCATTACGATATTACATCAACCCTGTTTACTACATGATGTCTATTAGTAAATACGCTACTCGATCATACCGCCACCCCGAACTCCCCCTGCAGAAAATCGCAACGGATGCAGAAATATCTTCCGGAGACGATGATCGTGAATTAATCATTTTTGTTATCGGTGAAACTGCACGCGCCGATCATTTTTCACTAAATGGCTATAAGAAAAAAACCAATCCATTACTAGAAAAACTAAACATTATTAACTTCACAAATGTTAGTTCATGCGGAACATCAACTGCACATTCAGTCCCTTGTATGTTCTCAATCTACACACGCGATAATTATGATAAGAACAAAATCAAGAACACTGAAAACATTTTAGATATTCTTCAAAAAGTTGGTGTTAATGTACTTTGGTTAGACAATAACTCAAGTTCCAAAGGTGTTGCAGACAGAGTTCCTTATCAGGATTTTCGTACAGCAGAAAATAACCCTTTATGTGATATAGAGTGCCGCGACGAAGGTATGCTAGTTAATTTACAGGATTATATTGATAGCCACCCTACTGGTGATATTTTCATCGCTTTACATCAAATGGGGAATCATGGCCCTGCTTATTACAAACGTTACCCTAAAGCGTTTGAAAAGTTCACGCCAACCTGTAAAACAAACCAATTCGAATCTTGTTCGAAACAACAAATTAGTAACGCCTATGATAATGCGATTATTTATACCGATTACTTCTTATCTAAGGTCATTGAATTACTTAAGAACAATTCAAATAAATTTGAGTCCGCCCTATTTTATGCCAGCGATCATGGTGAATCATTGGGTGAAAATGGTTTATACCTGCATGGTCTACCCTACATGATGGCACCCGATGCACAGAAAAAAATACCCTTCATACTTTGGTTTAGTGAAAGCTTTGATGCTGATGACATTAATATGCATTTGCTAAAATCTAAAGTAAACACACCCTTATCTCATGACAATATCTTTCATACTTTACTAGGTTTATTTGAAGTCAACACCCATGTTTACGAAAAAACCCTTGATTTAACCGAATACAAAAATTCACCACATAACAGCAATACTGACGACAATAGGTAGACTATGAAACTCGAATCACTTTTCCCGTTCATGCTTTGGTTCAAATTTGTAACTAAAGAAAGCATTAGAGCAGATTTCTTTGCCGGACTTACCGGTGCTGTTATTGTTTTACCTCAAGGTGTTGCTTTCGCAACCATCGCTGGTTTACCTCCTGAATACGGATTATATACGGCAATGGTAACGCCTATCATTGCTGCATTATTTGGTTCATCGTTTCATTTGGTCTCTGGACCGACAACCGCTATTTCCATCGTAGTGTTTTCAGCTATTAGTCACCATGCTACACCTGGCACACCTGAGTTCTTATCATTAACTCTTACATTGACCTTTCTTGCCGGTGTTTACCAATTAGCATTTGGTCTGGCGCGAATGGGATCATTGGTTAACTTTGTATCACATACGGTCGTTATTGGTTTTACCGCAGGTGCAGCTATATTAATTGCTACAAGCCAACTAAAACACATAACAGGTATTGCTGTATCAAAAGGAAGCTCATTCATTAGCACTTGGATTGATTTGTTTGCAGGTATAGGTTCGCTTAATATTTATCTTTTAATTATTGCACTAGCAACGTTAATAACAGCGCTCTTATCTAAAAAATTCTTCCCTAAAATGCCAAACCTATTATTTGGTATGATAGTGGGCAGTGTGATTGCATTACTTCTTAAAGATATGGCAACAGATATTAAGCTGGTTGGAGAAATTCCTGCGCATTTACCACCACTGTCTGTACCCGATTTTTCTCTAACAACTATAAAATTACTTGCACCAGAAGCGTTTGCCGTAGCGCTACTTGGTCTCATTGAAGCAGTTTCAATTAGTCGTGCTGTTGCATCAAAATCAAATCAACGCATCAACCCAAACCAAGAATTCATTGGACAAGGTATGTCTAATATAGCAGGCAGTTTTTTATCCAGTTATGCAGGCTCAGGTTCGTTCACACGTTCAGGTATCAACTATGAAGCGGGTGCTAAAACACCTCTTTCTGCAATCTTTGCGGCCATTATATTAATGATTATTGTGCTACTAATTGCACCATTAACGGCATACTTACCCGTTGCATCTATGGGGGGAGTCATTCTGCTTGTTGCTTACAACTTAATAGACATTAAACATATTTCGCAAATAATTCGTTTTAGTAAACCTGAAACATCAATCTTAGTAACGACATTCTTTGCTACCTTATTCCTGGAATTAGAATTTGCTATCTATTTGGGTGTAATACTATCACTCGTTATGTTTCTAGCAAAAACATCAACGCCACGTATTCCTACACTTTCAGTCGACATTGATCCTGGAACTGATAAGCGAAAATTAATTAATATTAATAAAAAACCTGTTAAACAATGCCCACAATTAAAGATAATTCGCATTGATATGTCTATTTACTTTGGCTCGGTCAATCATATACAGAAACGCATCGCTAAAATTTCTGAATTTGAAAACATAAATCACATACTGATCGTTGCTAGTGGCATTAACTTTATCGATATTGCCGGTGCTGAAGCCCTCGTCTCAGAAAACAATCGCCTTAAAAAATCAGGTGGCGGTTTATACTTTGTTGGACTTAAATCATCTGTCTATGAATTTGCGGCCCGCTCTTGCTTTATTAAGCATATTGGTAACACGCAATTTTTTGACACCAAATCACAAGCAATTGCCAGCATTTATAGACAATTAGATAAAACCATTTGCTCACAGTGTGATGCAAAAATATTTAAGGAGTGCTAATAAATTCTAAAATGCAGGTCATTGAAATTAATAAAATTGTTATATTGTATTAATGAGTGATATTATTCGTGGCTTTATTTGCATATAAAGCAAATATTTGTAGATTTTACGCTATTTTAGGTGATGGCGTAACTCAGTAATTTAACATCACGCCGTGTTCAATCACACAGGGAATGACGACCATCATTAGAGAGTCGTTATACGTTATCGATGCTAAATTACTGTAACACCAACTTTTATTTTTAAGGACACGACTATGATCGCCCTAGCTGATGAAGAAACAACTAGCCTAGCTCCAACAATATCTAGAAAACAGATTATTGCTGCCGTCATATTCACTGCGCTATCGCTCTACCTTGCTTGGATAGTACCGACAACACAAATTGCCTGGGTTTCTGCAATTTTAGTGCTAACAATTTATTTGTTTGCTTTTGAACTTGTAGATGTTGATGTTGCGGCTGTTTCAATCATGGTATTGCTTGGACTCACCTCGTTGTTCGCACCGTTAATGGGGCTTGATACAGGCTTGGTTGACAATAAACATCTTTTCGATGGATTTGGCTCAAATGCGGTCATGTCTATCGTTGCTGTAATGATCATTGGGGCAGGTTTAGACAAAACGGGGCTAATGAGCAAAGTGGCTACATTCATCCTCAAGGTTGGTGGCACCTCTGAAAGTCGTATTATCCCTATTATCTCATCCACCGTTGCCGTAATTTCTTCATTCATGCAAAACGTTGGGGCAGCGGCATTATTCTTACCCGTTGTATCTCGTATTTCAGCACGTTCTGGTTTGCCTATGTCACGGTTACTGATGCCCATGGGTTTTTGTGCCATTCTCGGTGGCACCATGACCATGGTCGGTTCGAGTCCATTAATTTTACTTAACGATTTAATCCTGACATCGAACCAAGCTCTTCCTGCCGAACAACAAATGGAAACATGGGGCTTGTTCTCAGTTACGCCTATCGGTCTAGTGCTTGTCGCTGCTGGTATTATTTATTTCGTTGTTGCAGGCCGCTTTGTTTTACCCACAACAAAAAGTGAAAGCAGCACCAGTGGTTCAGACCCAATGCAATATTTTCGTGATGTATATAAAGTAGATTACTCCATGTCTGAAGTTGTTGTCTCAGATGATAGTGAACTAGTAGGGCATAACCTAAACAGCATAGAAAAAAGTAATCGTATTCGTGTGATTGCGAGTAAACGCGCAGGTGGTGATAGTCGTGTTGGTCCAGGTTCACTTGCGCGCGACACTGAAATAGAAGCCGGCATGGTATTGGGTGTTGTTGCGGATCCAAATGATTTAAATACTTTTGTTAAAAAATATAATTTAAAGAAACGTGAATCACTACGTTCATTCTCTGACTCATTATCACCCAACAAAGCAGGTATCGCAGAAATTGTTATTCCACCTGGCTCAACGCTCATTGGGAAAAGTGCTTGTGATTTATGGATGCGTAAAAAATATGGCCTTGCCATGATCGGTCTTCACCGTAATGGTGAAACAATGCGTGAAGGTGATGATATTCGTAACATCCCATTCGAAGCTGGCGATACACTTGTAGTTCATACCCATTGGGATATGCTTGAGCGCGTTGAAAACGATCGCAATTTTGTTGTTGTTACTACTGAATATCCTCGTGCAGAAAAACTTCGTCCTGAAAAATTAGCTTGGGCTTCATTTTTCTTCGCTATCGCATTGTTACTCGTGCTGTTCACTGATTTACGTTTATCCGTATCTTTATTAACAGGTGCCGTTGGTATGATTTTATCGCGTGTGCTATCAATTGAAGAAGCCTACGAAGCAGTTAGTTGGAAAACCGTATTCCTGCTTGCCTCACTTATTCCTCTCGGACTTGCAGTTGAAACATCCGGAACGGCTAAATGGATTGCTGATCAAGTTCTCAGTGTTATGGGTAACCAACCTGTGTGGGTTATTCAAGCGGCTATTGCAGTACTTGCGACCTTCTTTACGTTGGTTATGTCTAATGTTGGTGCAACAGTATTACTCGTTCCTCTTGCTGTTAATATCGCAATAGGAATTGGTGCGAGCCCTGCAATGTTTGCATTGACCGTGGCACTAGCAACATCTAACTCCTTCCTGATACCGACTCATCAGGTTAATGCGTTAATCATGGGCCCTGCTGGCTATAGAGTATCTGACTTTATGCGTGCTGGTAGCATCATGACCGTCTTATTCCTAGTTATAATGCTAACCATGATGAACATCGTTTTCTGAGAAGCATTATGAACTTGTCTAAGCCTCTAACAGGAGGCGTAATATTTGCCATCCTTGCCACACTCCCAAACATGGCAATGGCAGTAGATGCAATGCCGGTTGATCTAACCGATAGCAATATTGGTTTTTTTGCCATTGGTGTTTTTATACTCGCTTACATTTTTGTTATGGCAGAAGAATTTACTCATTTACGTAAATCCAAGCCAGTTGTTCTCGCTGCGGGTATTATCTGGGCTGCGATTGCATGGACTTATCATGTTAATGGCTTCCCTCCAGAATTACCGGAACAAGCGATACGTAATAATCTTCTTGAATACGCTGAATTGATGTTATTTTTACTTGTTGCGATGACTTATGTTAATTCGATGGAAGAACGAAAAATATTTGAAGCGCTTCGTACAAAGCTGGTTGCCTCTGGTTTTAGTTTTCGCGCACTTTTCTGGATTACAGGTGTATTAGCATTCTTTATATCGCCTATAGCCGATAACCTAACAACCACTTTACTAATGTGCGCTATCATACTTGCCGTTGGTGGTACAAATACAAAATTTGTCTCACTATCTTGTATCAATATTGTCGTTGCGGCTAATGCAGGTGGTGCATTTTCACCTTTTGGTGACATCACCACATTAATGGTATGGCAAAAAGATGTCGTTAATTTTTGGGACTTCTTTGCACTATTTATCCCTTCCGTAGTTAACTTTATTGTGCCTGCTGCAATTATGCATTTTGCTGTCCCGAATGATCAGCCAACTTCAACAAATGAAGCAGTACAAATGCAACGTGGTGCGTGGATAATTATCATGCTGTTCCTGCTAACTATTATCTCCGCAGTATCATTCCATAACTTTCTTCACTTGCCACCCGTTATCGGTATGTTAACGGGGTTATCTTACCTACAATTTTTTGGCTATTACTTAAAGAAAACTGTACATAAAGATAATACGAAAAAACATTTAGATTCCAACATAGGTAGCCCAGTTGCATTTGATATTTTCCAGCCTATTGCCCGAGCCGAGTGGGATACATTGCTTTTTTTCTACGGGGTTGTTGCTTGTGTAGGAGGGCTTGGCTTCTTAGGGTATCTCGGTATGGCTTCCGAAATTATGTACAACCAATGGGGGGCAACTAATGCAAATATTGCTATCGGTGTACTTTCTGCCGTTATTGATAACATTCCCGTCATGTTCGCTGTCTTGACTATGAACCCGGACATGTCCATGGGACAGTGGTTACTCGTCACACTCACTGCCGGTGTAGGTGGCTCAATGTTATCGATTGGTTCAGCAGCGGGTGTTGCACTAATGGGGCAAGCACGAGGTCAGTACACCTTCTTTGGGCATCTTAAATGGATGCCTGCAATTGCACTAGGTTATGCAGCCAGTATCGCCACACATTTCTGGGTAAACTCCGAGATGTTTTAGACTTTATATATTTTCTAAACTATATAAAACGAAGCCTATTAACTTCGTTAATAATAAGTTTGGTGTTTTGAGGTAATACAAGATGGAAACCAACCTTTTCAATGAAGTTCTGATTTGGGACACCCCTATGGCGGTGTCTGCAGTTATTCTAATTTTTACTTTCATCGGCATCTTCACCGAGGGGGTACATGGCTTTCATCGTACCAAGTTTGCCATGGGTGGTGCTGGAGTAATGATATTGGCTGGCCAATATTTTGGATTTTATAGTCCAGAGAAAGCCATCGAAGCTATTGACTGGAATGTTGTATTCCTCCTCGGTGGAATGATGACCATTGTTGCTATCATGATCCCAACCGGAGGCTTTCAGTCACTTGCTTATCGTATAGCCGATCTCAGCCGTGGTCGCTTGTTCATGCTAATGGTTATGTTGGGCACAGCCGTAACCGTTATTTCTCTACTGTTAGATAACGTTACTACCGTGGTAATTTTCGGACCGCTAATTGTGTTAATTAGCCAAGCACTCAAAGTTAGTCCCGTGCCATATTTACTAGGGGCTGCGCTACTATCCGACACCGGAGGTGTAGCAACACTGGTTGGCGACCCACCAAACCTAATGATCGGTTCAGCTGCCAACATTGATTTCAATACCTTTTTTATTCACATGGGTGGGATCGTATTGGTTGCTTGGCTTACTATCCTTTTTGCACAGAAGTGGTTATTCGCAAAAGAGTTGGCTATCATTCCTGCAAAACAGGATTTCTCTGACAAAGGTGAAATCACGGATAAACATACTTGGTACGCATCTCTTGCTGTGCTAGCTGTGATGGTCGTGCTGTTTATCTTTCATCACACACTCGGTTGGGAACCCTGGTTCGTTGCCGCGCTAGGTCTCACACTACTCATATTTATTGGCCGAAGTGTCGAACTGGACAGTTCTTTTGAAGATGTTGAAATGAGTCTACTCATGTTCTTCATTTCCCTGTTTATCGTGGTTGGTGGTGTTCAAAATAGTCACTTCCTTCAATATCTGGGTCAATTTATTCTGCCATTTGTACAATCAGATTTGCTGCTAGCCTGCCTGCTTCTGATGTGGGGAGCAGCAATACTTTCGGCCATGATCGACAACATACCTTTTACCGCTGCTATGGTTCCCATCATTCTGGGGATGGAATCGCAAGGTGTTAATGTGACGCCCTTATGGTGGTCGCTAGCAATTGGTGTCGGTATGGGGGGTAACGGTACCCATCTGGGATCCACTGCCAACGTATTCATTGTTACTCTATCTGAACGCCTAGCCAAAGACACCGGAGATGATAGTTTACGCATTACACCTGGAATGTGGTTTCGTAAAGGGACGCCAGTAATGCTGCTAACGCTAACTACGTCATCTATTATTATGTGGTTATTCTTCGATTTTTTCAGCAAACCCATCGTACATTAAACATGATAACTGAGTTGAATAAAGAAAGGGGCTAATAAGCCCCTTTTGACGAAAAACGATAACAAATCTAAGCATAAGCAACACGATATTGTATGCCAATACAATGCTAACTCGAGCTACAAAATTAAATCGTATTTAATTCAGTTCGCAATTCGTCAATAGCCTGACGAGTTAGTACACTTCTTGTTTCATCACATAAACGACCATTCAATGCATCCGTTAATGAACGTGCCGCGTCAAGCATACTGTCATAGGCTTCTAAAGCAGAAACCGAAGTAGGTAAAGAAAGTATAAATAACAAGGCAGGTGACGACATTTCATTCATTGTTGCCAAATCAAAAACGCCGGGTTCCACCGCATTGGCAAGACTGAAAATAGGCTTATTGTTCACATCAAGACGATCGAAAGTATTCATTTCACCGAACTGTAAATCTAAATCAATAAGTTTATTCATGATATCTGCACCACTAAAGCTTGAACCTTCTCGGGCTAACACATGAATAGCAATTATTTGTTCAGGTTGAGTTATATCCGGTTCAGTGGATAAATCTAAATCCCCCAATTCCATTTTATTTTGTTCTGGTTCATGGGAAATAATTTCTTCCAGCGCTTCTAGTTCAGAAGTAATATCTTCAATAGGATTTACACTTATTTCTGGATCTGAATCTAAATCAGGCTCAAGATCGTCAACAACAACATTATCTTCGAGGTTAGCATGAACTTCTGATTGCCAATCATCATTTTCTTCACTAACAAGATCGACTAACTGATTGTCAAATTCATTAGCAGTATCAATATTATCATCAATTTCTTTATCAAAATCATCTTCATAAGCAGCGTCATAAGACTCTGTTTCATAGGCAGTCGACACTAATTTCGAATCTGTTTCAGGGTCGCCACTATTCCTGCCAGTGACGTGTGTTTCAGAACCATCATCTGCCACACCCCAACGTTCATAACGATTCTTATTTTTGCCTCGCTTAAAGCGATCCCAGAAATAAACGGCTGCAATAAAAACAGCACCAATAATAAGTAATATTATGCGCAACGAGTCCATCAGCGCTCCAGAATAATTTTATTATTATGAGTACATATAACTCATTATTAAGTTAATGTGATATTACATTGCAGCCAATGTTGCGGCTTCATCAACATCAACCGTCACCAAACGGGAACAACCCGGTTCATTCATGGTAACACCCATCAACTGCCCGGCCATTTCCATTGTTACTTTGTTATGTGTAATGAAAACGAACTGAATACGATCTGACATTTCTTTTACTAGTTCACAGAAACGTCCAACATTAGCATCATCAAGCGGCGCGTCCACTTCGTCTAGCATACAGAAAGGTGCAGGGTTGAGTTCAAAGATTGAAAATACCAATGCCACAGCCGTCAGTGCTTTTTCTCCACCTGATAACAAATGAATCGTACCATTACGTTTACCTGGAGGACGTGCCATGATAGTAATGCCTGTATTCAATAGATCATCACCTGTTAATTCCATGTACGCATGACCACCGCCGAATAAACGCGGGAACGTTTTCTTTAGACCATCATTAACCTTGTCATAGGTTTCTTTAAAACGTGTACGTGTTTCACGATCAATTTTAGCAATTGCATTTTCCAGGGTCGTCAACGCAGCAACCAAATCTTCAGTTTGCTTATCAAGATATTCTTTACGTTCAGAACGTTCTTTAAACTCATCGATCGCCGCCAGGTTAATCGCCCCTAAGCGCTGAATACGACTCTCAAGCTTGGTCACCAATTCAATCCAGCCAGATTCAGTGGCATCTTCTGGTAAACCTTCAAGCAGTTCCTGTAAGGCAAATCCTGTTTCTTCAATTTGTTCCTGCAATGTTTGCAAACGAACATTGATACCCTGGAAATCCATACGTAACTGCTCAAGCTGACTACGCACTTCTTGCACTTTGCGATCAGCGTTACCACTGTCATCAGTAGTTTCACGCATACCGTGCTCAATATCTTGTACCGACTTACGCGCAGCATTCAAGCGCTCTTCAACTTCCTGACGCATCTTCAAGGCACTGGAAAGTTCCTGTTCCATTTCTTTTAATGGCGCGTCACTATCAGTAATTTGTTGCTGCAATTCAGCACTACGCTGGCGTAAAGAGTTTAATTGCGATTCAATACGTTGCATCGCATGTCGAGTAGAACTCAACTCAGTATTAATTGATTCCATTTTCAACGCAAACTGATGTGCTTCATCATGATCTTGTCTTGCTTGCTCACGCACCTGTTCTAATTGTGCGCGCAAATTATCACGACGTTGTTCCAGTTCTGCGCGTTGTCCTTCAATCGTCGCTGCTTCAGTCTCTGCTTGTTGTAAACGCTGTTTCGCAGAGTCAACCGCTTCGGTATCAGAGTCAAGCAAGCCACTTAATTCTGATAATTGAGTTTGAATATGTGCCGCACGCGAACGTAATTGCTCCAAACGTGTTTCACGGTTCGCTAATTCAGATTTAATCGCTGACACTTGTTGGTTAGTAGTATCTAGCTCAATTTGCAATTCATCACGGCGTTGTTCGTGTCCATGCAATGCATCACGTCCTTGATCTAATAATTGCTGTTGCTCTGCAACCTGATTACCCAATGTTTCTATTTGTTTCTCACAATCACGAATTTCTTGCTCACGTTGTAAAACACCAGCACGTTCATCGGCATTACGCGTCATACGCAACCAGTTAGGACCAACCCAAACACCGTCTGCTGTGACAACAGATTCATGGGAAGCCAAGCTGCCACGTAAAGATAATGCTTGTTCAACCGTTTCAGCGGTATAAACACCCGCCAATAAAGAATTCAATGACCAATCAGAGGTCACAAATTGCGACAATGCAGGCGCAATATTATTGTTTGTAGCGGTATTTACATTCGCTGACTTATCAATAATCCCAAGCACACCTTTATCTAACCCAGATAACGCCGTGCCGAGATTTCCTGTTTGCTCAACACCAATTGCCTGTAAGTGAAAACCTAAAACAGTTTCAACGGCTGTTTGCCAATGTGATTCCACATTGATTGATTCTGCTAATCGTTTTGCATCATTAAGGCCGTGTTCACTCAACCAATCCGTAATACCTGCATCACTTTTACCTAAGGCTTCTTCTTGTAATGCTTTTAAGGATGCATGACGGCCTTGCTGTTCTTGCAATCCACGACGCGCGGCATCTAACGCTGTCACATGCGTTTCATTTTGTTCGCGTTGGTTTGAAATCAACTGCTGGCATTCTGTTAATTGTTCGGCCTTACGTGCCACATCTGACGTTGCATTACTTTGTTGTTCACGTAAACCGCCAATCTCGCGCTCAAGATCATCCGACCCGAGTTTCTGCAACTCTTCTTGGTAGCGTGTTAGCCGGGTGTGCAATTGTTGCTGGTGATCTTCAAGATGTTGAATGCGAGTTTGCTCAACTTGAACTGTTTTGCCTGGCTCGGCAGCATTGCGGTTAAAATCTTCCCAGTCAATCTGCCAGTCTTGCATTGCCTCTTCAGCAGCGGCATGCGCTTGCGCAGAGGCTTGTTCGGTTTCGCGCGCTTGCTCCATTGCCGGTTTGATTTCAGCATGGTTGGCATTGAGTTCAGTAATACGTGCTTCATCCGCAGCTAACGTTTGCTGCGCTTCATCTAATGTTTGTTTTAATTCTGCCGCATCATTTTGTAATTGCTGACGCTTTTCTTTACTATGTTGAATAGCTTGTTCAACACGCGCCACATCAGCACCGAGCTTATAATAATCACCTTGTACTTCGTTAAAGTGATCATGTGCTTCAGTATGCTGCTCACGCATGCTTTCCAGTTTTGATTCAACACCGCGCAACGCTGCCACTGCTGCTTCGTAAGCGGTTTCTTTTGCTGCAATGGCTTTCTTTTGCGACTCAGCATTTTCATCAACACCACGATGGCGTAATGCTAGTAATTGTGCTTTTGCAATACGTTCTTCCTGTTTTAAGACTTTATATTTTTCAGCCGTGTTCGCTTGGCGTTGCAAGTGAGCAAGTTGTTTACCTAACTCATCACTTAAGTCATTAATGCGCTCTATGTTTTCACGTGTATGTTTAATACGATTTTCAGTTTCACGACGACGTTCTTTGTATTTTGAAATACCGGCAGCTTCTTCAATGAAGTGACGCATTTCTTCAGGCTTGGCTTCAATGAAACGCGAGATCATGCCCTGTTCAATAATTGCGTAACTACGTGGCCCCATGCCGGTACCGAGGAACACATCCATGACGTCTCGGCGGCGACAGCGCGTATTGTTCAAATAATAAACGGATATACCATCGCGACTCACTGTGCGCTTAATTGAAATTTCATTGTAGTTAGCATATTGACCGCCTACGCCACCGTCGGAGTTATCAAATAGTAACTCGACACTGGCTTGCCCTACCGGTTTACGTGTCGATGAACCGCTAAAAATGACATCAGCCATGGATTCGCCACGAAGATACTTGGCAGAACTTTCACCCATCACCCATCTCACCGCATCAATGGTATTGGATTTACCACAACCGTTCGGGCCGACGATGCCGGTTAAATTACTGGAAAATGAAATCGTGGTCGGGTCAACAAAGGATTTGAAGCCAGACAATTTAATCTTATCGAGACGCATGCTTTGGTATCTTGCTCTACTCTAGTTCTTGTTAGGTGTGTTACTTGGCAGCATCATATCATCATCACTTGTCAGCCGCATCAGGAATCCTGTATCTTTCGCATCATGAGCACACAACCTACAAAAATACTTGAAACATTCGAGAATCCGCATTCTGGGCGTGATTATACTATTCGGATCCGGCTCCCAGAATTTACTTGCCTTTGCCCAAAGACAGGACAACCCGATTTTGCGACGCTGCACATCGAGTACATTCCAGAAAGTCTTTGTATCGAATTGAAATCATTAAAACTCTACGTTTGGGCTTTCCGAGATGAAGGGGCATTTCATGAAGATGTGACAAATCAAATCCTGGCCAATCTGGTTAATTCTTGTTCACCTCGCTTCATGCGACTTACGGCTGATTTTAATGTTCGTGGCGGTGTTTACACCACCGTCGTCGCTGAACATCAGGCTGAAGGCTGGGTGTCGACACCACCCGTGCAATTGCCTTAATTTCCGTCTTCGATAAATCATAGTCTTTAAGAGTCAGTGTTTAATAAAAACATTAACTTTTTGAGCATTGGTGTTGATCTAGGTACATCTGCCTGTCGAGTCGCGGTTATCGACGAATCTGGGCAGGTGCAGCACTTATCATGCACTGAATTACCTGAACCAAGCAATAACGGATCACACTGTGAACAATCACCTGATGACTGGTGGCGCGCCTGCCAACAGACACTCACAGACGCCCTCAGTCACGTTGATAAATCTAAGGTAGCGCGTATTGCCGTTGATGGCACCTCATCAACCCTGCTGCTCTGCGACAAACAAGGGCACGTAGCAAGCCCTGCCCTCATGTATCGTGATCAACGTGCTCACACCCAAGCTGAGCATCTCGCCTCAATAGCTCCCGACACGACAGCCGTTCATAGCGCTTCAAGCGGTTTAGCTAAGCTACTTTGGTTCAAAGATAATGGCTATCTGACAGAGGGATTAATCGCCCTTCATCAGGCTGACTGGATAAGCGGTCAATTACAGGGGCAATTTCAGACCACCGATGAAAACAATGCACTCAAACTTGGTTATGACGTGATAAACCGTCGCTGGCCAGACTGGCTCACTGCTTGCCATTTACCTCCACATTGCCTTCCTGAAGTCGTGCCTACGGGTCGGTCATTAGGAAATATCGATCCCATCATTGCTGAGCAATTAGGCTTACCATCAATCTGTCAGGTTATTGCGGGAACCACAGACAGTACCGCTAGTTTTATTGCCTCTGGTGCTAAAGCTGTTGGCGATGCTGTCACCGTGCTTGGCTCCAGTCTCGTGGTGAAAATACTTAGTGATAAGCCTCTCTTTAAGCCTGAAATGGGGGTTTATAGCCACCGCTTAGGTGATCATTGGCTGGTCGGCGGTGCATCCAATACCGGTGGCGCAGTCTTAAAGCACTACTTTAGTATCGAGCAAATCGAGGTGCTCAGCCGAGACATGAATCCAACAAAACCAACACAGCTCAATTACACGCCACTTCTGGGTACCGGTGAGCGCTTCCCTACTAATAATAAGGACTTACAAGCTAATTTTGAACCTCGACCTGAAAATGATGTCGATTTCCTACAAGCAATATTTGAGTCAATGGCTAAGATTGAACTACACGCATACGAAGTATTAACAGAATTAGGCACACCAAGACCCAAATCAATTCGAACCTGTGGAGGGGGAGCAAAAAATAAGGCATGGCAAACTATTCGCCAACAAATGCTCAGATACCCTTTTTTAGCATCAGACCATGACGAAGCGGCTATTGGTACAGCAATATTGGCAGCATCAATACAAATACATTAAATGGGAACAGGAAACAAACATGATTAAAGACAGTATTCAGGGCGTCAAGTATTTTCTACATGGCTTTTCGCTTATTAGCAAACCCGGTATACGCCGCTTTGTGATTATTCCTTTTCTGCTTAACCTGCTCGTTTTTGCTTTGCTGATTAATTACAGTTACCAGCAATTTGGCGATCTACTCAGTTGGTTAATCCCTTCTGAAGACAGTTGGTTAAATTGGCTGCGCTGGATTCTAATACCGATCTTTTTCACTGTCGTTGCAGTAATCATGTTTTTCTTATTTACGATTGTCGCCAATATTCTGAGTGCCCCCTTTGCTGCACCACTGGCAAGTGCTGTTGAGTTATACCTAACCGGAAATAAAGACGATAGTGCTTTTATCTGGCGTGATTTCATTGCTTCAATCATTCCCAGTATTCTTTCTGAATTACAAAAAATGCTCTATTACATTGTGATCACATTACCGTTTATTATTTTATTTGTGATTGCCTTTTTTATTCCATTACTTAATATCATTGCATCGATTGCCTGGCTGCTTGTCACTGCATGGATTTTGTCGGTGCAATATGCAGACTATGCTTTTGATAATCACAATATTGCATTTAGCGATCTACGCCAGCGTTTAGGAAAACGACGCTTTCTCGCTTTTGGCTTTGGAGGTTCTACGATGTTAATGATGTCTATTCCAGTGCTAAATTTTTTTCTTATTCCGGTTGCGATTGCAGGTGCAACCGCTATGTCACTGGATGAATTCAATATTGAAAAGAAATTAACTAAAACATGAGCCAAGAACACCTTCGCGAAGTAACTTGTGGTTTACAGCAAGATGGTAAGCTCCACAAGCGTTGGTTTAATTGTCAGTCAGCCGATTTATTTGCATGGCATCACGAAAAAAAATTAGTTTGCTTTGAATTTTGTTACAACAAACATCGTGACGAACATTCTTTACGCTGGGAACATGGCGTTGGTTTTAGCCATGCACGCATTGATGATGGCGAAGACTATGCCTCAAAAAAATCATCACCTATCCTAGTTGCCGACGATCATATTAACAGTGATTATATTTACAAACAGTTCAAAAAACTTTCAAATAAAATCGATATTGATATCCGGCTTTTTATTATGCGGAAATTACTGGGTATCGTTGTTGAGTACTAAGCAACAAAGTCTTTTAATCTCTGTACGCCTTCATGTAAATTTTCCATACCGGTTGTATAAGCAAAGCGAACATGTTTATTAGCTGCATAATCACCAAAATCAATGCCTGGTGTTATCGCTACACCTGCTTTTTCTAATAACTCGCTGACAAATTGGTAACTATCTGAAGAAAATTTTTCACAGTTCGCGTACAAATAAAAAGCACCGTCAGGTGTTACAGGTATGTCAAAACCTATTTCACGCAATGCTGATAACAAATAATCTCGGCGCGCAGCAAATTCATCACGGCGCTGATCTAATAAACGTATTGTTTCAGGCTTAAAGGCAGCCAACGCTGCATATTGCGCCACAGTAGGTGCTGCCAGAAATATATTTTGTGCCAGCCTATCTACAGCATCAATATAAGACTCTGGTACGACTAACCAACCTAAACGCCAACCCGTCATCCCAAAATATTTAGAGAAACTATTAATCACAAAAATATCATCAGCAATCGCTAATGCAGTGTTCACTTTTACATCATAGGTTAAGCCATGGTAAATCTCATCCACGACCAAACAACCACCTTGCCCCTGCGCAAATTTATGCATGGCTTTTAGTTCGCTATCACTAACGACTGTGCCGGTTGGGTTTGAAGGTGATGCCAGCATTGCCGCCACGGTGTTACTTGTCCATGATGCTTTTAATAATTCACTGGTTAGTTGATAACGCGACTCAACGCCTACCTTGATCGCAATACTTTTACCTTCATTGAGTCGAACGAAATGACGATTACATGGGTAACCCGGATCAGCTAACACCACTGCATCATCCGGGTTAATTAATACACTAAAAGCAAGCTGCAAGGCTCCCGATGCACCGGGGGTAATAATAATCCGCTTAGCGGGTACATCAACGTCATAATGATGTCGGTAATAATCGCTTATCGCTTCACGTAATACTGGTAAGCCCATCGTCGGCGTGTAGTGTGTTTGTCCTGCCTGTAATGCTTCAATACCCGCATCGATAATTGGTTGTACCGTAACAAAATCTGGTTCACCAATTTCCATGTGAATAATCGATCGCCCCTGCGCCTCCAGTTCACGTGCGCGCCCTAACAAGGCCATAACGTGAAATGGCTGAATATCATCAAGCCGATCTGCGATGTGTGGCTTAAAACCGGATGCCATGATTATTTAATGAGTGTCTTTAATAAATTAACATTCACAAATGACGCGTCACCTGCATCACCAGCCAGTACAGTAAAGGCTTTATCCGGATCGCCTAAGTTGTCTAACACCAGACTCGCCTTAGAAAAATCATCTTGCTTCGTGTAGCCATTCACTGTCACGATTGTTTTTAAATTTGCACCCGCAGAAGAAAGTATACCGTTAAGAGAATCTTCAAAAGCGAGACATTCTTCCGCTGCCAATCCCATTTGTTCAAGTGCATAATCATAAATATCTGGCGCCGGTTTTTTTGCCGGAACAATATCGCCAGCCGCAATCACTTCAAACCAGTCCATAGATTCTGCACCCAATGTATGCGTCAACAAGGCTTCAACATTAACCGGTGTTGTAGTGGTCGCAATAGCTAAACGTAATCCTGCCTGACGCACTTCATCCAGTAATCGACGCACACCTGTTCGTAATGGAATCGCGCCTTTTTCAAGTAATTGGGTATAGTGCTTTGTCTTGGTTTTATGCAACTCAGCTATATAGGCCGCATCATCACCCGGCAATTCAATATCAGTACGGAAGTTATCCAGATAATAACGAATACGCTCCTTGCCTCCGGTAACGGCTAATAACTCCCCATAGAGCTCCTCGCTCCATTCCCAGTCCAATCCAGATTCTGCGAATGCCATATTGAAAGCCACACGATGCCCATCTCGCTCGGTATCCGCTAAAGTGCCATCCACATCAAATATTAGTGCTTGTAACGTCGTCATAATCTATAAACCTATGCAATCTAAGGAAATTATTAATAATCTAGCTATCATACCACCTGCCCAAGATATTTATTAGTTTCAACAATCTTTGATAGTTATTGCTCAAAAGGCGATATTTTGGTATAAATCCCTGCTTAATTATTTGCAATCAATGCAAGAAACAGGACGCAAGTGTATGGCTACAAAGAAAAAAGTGGCAAAGAAATCGACAGCTAAGAAAGCGACAACAAAAAAGGCTACGACAAAAAAAGCCCCTGCGAAAAAAGCAGCGACGAAAAAGACAACGAGCAAAAAGAAAGTGGCTAAAAAAGCCCCTGCTAAGAAAGCGGCTGCGAAAAAAGCAGTGACTAAGAAAGCCCCTGCGAAAAAAACGGTCGCTAAAAAAGCAGTCGCCAAGAAAGCCCCTGCGAAAAAAACGGTCGCTAAAAAAGCAGTCGCCAAAAAGGCACCTGTAACAAAAGTAGCTCGCAAAGCAGCCTCGATCTCAACGCAAAATATAGAAGTACAACCTCTCTATGGTGACCCTTATAAGTTCAAAAAGGGTGAGGAATATATGAACGATGCACAAGTTAAGCATTTTCATAATATTCTCAACGCGTGGAAAGCAGATTTAATGCAAGAAGTAGATAGAACCGTGCATCACATGCAAGATGAGGCTGCCAATTTTCCTGACCCGAATGATCGCGCCTCACAAGAAACTGAGTTTGCACTTGAGCTTCGTTCTCGTGACCGTGGCCGCAAACTGGTTAAGAAGATTGACGAGTCTATTGCCATGCTAAAAGTTGACGACTATGGCTACTGCGAAGTATGTGGGGTCGAAATTGGTGTGCGCCGCCTTGAAGCCCGCCCGACGGCTAATCAATGTATCGATTGTAAGACACTTGATGAAATTAAAGAAAAACAGATGGGCTAAGATGCTCATCAAACAGCAACAACTTAAAATAGCGAGACAATGTCTCGCTATTTTTTTAATATATGTATGAATAAAAATTCGTACATAGGGCGGTTTGCCCCTTCTCCAACAGGGCCATTACACTTTGGCTCACTGGTTGCCGCCGTCAGTAGTTTCGCACAAGCCCGTGCTCACCAAGGTCAATGGTTAGTACGCATTGAAGATGTTGATCTTCTGCGTTGCGATACCACTTCAACAACACTGATTCTCAATACACTGGCAGCCTACGGTATGCATTGGGATGACGAAATCATTTATCAAAGCCAACGTGATGATGCTTATCAAACAGCACTCGATATACTGAAAAATAAAAACCTAAGCTATGGTTGCGCATGTAGCCGAAAAGATATTAACGAAAATACGACCTCTTCTGATACTGCATTGATCTATCCAGGTACTTGCAAACATGGTTTAGCAGAAGGGAAAATAGCTCGCTCTGTTCGATTACGCACCGATGATCAGGAAATAAGTTTTAACGACATCGTGCAAGGATATTTTATACAACATATTTCTAAACAGGTTGGTGATTTTATTATTAAACGCACAGATGGGTTATTTGCCTATCAACTTGCCGTAGTCGTTGACGACGCTGAGGAAAATATAACCGAGGTTGTACGTGGCAGCGATATGCTTGACTCCACACCACGACAAATATTACTGCAACGATTATTAGGCTATTCAACACCGACTTACATGCACACACCCTTAGCGGTTAATTCTGATGGCCGTAAACTAAGCAAGCAAAACAGAGCGCCGGCGATTGAAGTTAACGATCCACGCCCAACACTACTAAAAGCACTTAATTTTCTTGGCCAACAGCCCCCTGGCGAACTACGAAACAGCGATATTGATAGCATCTGGGAATGGGTAATTAAACATTGGTCAGCTGTGGCTATTCCCGCGCAACACAGCATCACCTATAATGAAAGCCATGAATAATTCGCACCCGTATAAAGTTGCCAGTCTCGGATTCCTAAAAGGTGTCAAACACTGGCATGAATTTGATACATTCTGGGAAAAACTGGAAACTCTCAACGATGGCCAATGGTACCTATACGACACACATAAAACGCCGCCTACAACTACAATCAATGAAACTGATTTTTTAACTTTTCTAACATATACAAATCAATTACTTCATGAAAAACACAACGAAGAATATTGCGGCATTGTTTATGTCGATGACATAGAAAAACCTACGTTTATCAAGATTTATGATCCTGCAGACCTTGGTGTTGTCTGTGGCTTTAGTGATAACCCTCCCCTCCCCGGATGGATCCTCTCTAAAATAAAGCCTTGCGATTTACACAAACCAGAACCTATTTCAGTGTGGAAGAAATACCTACACCGCTTTACCTGAAAATATGTCAAACACAAAACCGTTCAAACCTGTATATTGTTTGTCGAACCCACATTTTCAAACTCTCTGGCCAAGTTTGTTTCGCCGCCCCATCAAACTATCTCTACGACGAGAACGCATTGAATTGCCAGACGGTGATTCTATTGATCTCGATTGGGGATCCAACCCCAAAGGCTCGATAGCGATTATCTTTCACGGCCAGGTCGTCATAGCCATTAATACTCCTACATTAATACTGCACGCTGAGGACGACCCTTTCCTTGAAAAATCAGCCATACCTGATGCATCAAACATCCCTGAACCCGTCTCACTTGAGCTTAGCCAGCATGGTGGGCACGTTGGTAAACAGGGATATTGGCTTGAGTAACGAATTCCTGATTTTTTAAGCCCTTTTATTTAGATAATTAGACAGTATTTTTTGTCTCAAGCGGCATTTTGAGATACATTATTCATTCAATAACAATAATATTAAGGTCAATAATGCGTCGTTCCATTTCTAACATTAAAACCCACTTCATCACCGTTATATGCGTTGTATTATTAAGCATTAATTATACATCTGTCAGTGCGGATGAGCTCACTACAGACAACCTGCAACAAACGGAATTTAGAGCATTAGCTAAACAAGTACTCAATGTCATGGATAAATGGGCGCGCTCGTGGGCTCAATTAGATCCCGTTGGTTATGTATCTAGTTATAGCCCTGATTATGTCGGCAAAGGCTTTCCTTCACATTTTGCATGGGCGGCCAATAGACAACAACGTTTACAGCAACAACAACAAATTCAACTCTCATTAACTGATGTTTCGTTACGTTCAACAAAACAAGGCTATTTTACTGTTACATTTACACAAAAATACACTTCTGATACGTATAAGGATGTCACCGATAAAAAATTAGAGTTTAAATTAATTGATGGTCAATGGTACATCGTAGCTGAAAAGATACTCACTAAAAAATAAATCTAAAATGCAAAAAAATATAAAATATATTCTATGTTCATTTTTAATCAGCACGTCACTAACTGTATATGCTGACCCCTTCCGTGACGGCATCGTTGCTTATCAGAAAAAACAATACCAACAAGCTCTCGAAGCTTGGCTACCGTTAGCAGAATCAGGACATGTACTCGCACAAACACTTGTCGGCAGTATGTATGCCTACGGTGAAGGTGTTGAGAAAAACGATAACGAAGCCTTAAAATGGCTATCTCTCGCTGCGAATACGGGTTCTGCGCAAGCGCAATACAATCTCGCAATTCTTTATGAAAAGGGTTTCGGCGTTAGTGCCAATAAAGAGCAAGCACTGAAATGGTTTAAAGCCGCTGCCGATCAAGGTCGCAAAGATGCTGCAACACGTCTTGCTTTGCTTGAAGACGAATCAGAGGCCGACAAGGTAACGACTCTAGAAACCCAATCAACTGAAACAGACAAACAACCTAACGACACTATCAATTTAGAACCTAAACCAACAAAACAACGTATTCATATTGTGCTCAATAGCAACGACCCTGAGCTATTGGGGCCACCTAACGTACAACCTGTTTCTTCTAATATATCAGAAGGTTACGGCAAAGATTGGGTAAATCAACAACCAATCAGCAACTACACGATACAACTTGCTGCCAGTATCGAGCCACGCTTAATTAAAGCCTTTAAAAAACACATTAACTTATCCGTACAATACGCAGACACCACCTCAACACATAATGGCCGACAATGGCACGCGCTTATTTATGGTAGTTATGAAACAGTGCGGGAAGCAAAACAAGCCATAGCCGAATTCCCCGATGATTGGAAAACTTGGCAACCGTGGATTAAAACATTTTCATCAGTGAAGCATATTAAAGAATAATGTCGTGAGCCTTTCAATTGGGTCAGACTCGATTGAAAAAAAAAGCCGCATAAGCGGCCTTTTTTAGAACCAATGTCAGTTAAGCTTACGCGTCACCATCACCAATCGCTTTCATACTTAAACGAATACGACCTTGCTTATCAACTTCAAGCACTTTGACTTTGATAGTATCGCCTTCGGTTAACTTATCACTGACGTTCTCAACACGTTCGTTAGAGATTTGTGAGATGTGAACCAGGCCATCTTTACCAGGAAGAATCGTTACGAATGCACCGAAGTCCATGATCTTGGCGACCTTGCCTTCGTAAATCGTACCGACTTCCACGTCTGCAGTAATCTGCTCTACACGTTTGCGTGCTGCCAAGCCTGCTGCGTTATCAACCGATGAAATCTTCACGGTGCCATCGTCAGTTAAGTCGATGCTAGCGCCTGTTTCTTCAGTAATTGAACGGATAGTTGCACCGCCTTTACCGATAACATCACGAATTTTATCCGGGTTGATCTTGAAAGTGATAATGCGTGGTGCGTAGTCAGACAGTTCTTCACGTGGCTTATCAAGAACCTTAGCCATTTCACCAAGGATGAAGATACGTGCATCGTATGCTTGTGTCAGTGCCGCTTGCATGATGTCTTTAGTAATACCTTCAATCTTGATATCCATCTGCAAGGCAGTAATACCTTCAACTGAACCGGCTACCTTAAAGTCCATATCACCAAGATGATCTTCATCACCCAAAATATCAGTCAGAACGGCAAACTTATCGCCTTCTTTAATTAAGCCCATTGCAATACCTGCAACCGGTGCTTTTAGTTCAACACCCGCATCCATCATGGCAAGTGAGGCACCACAAACAGAAGCCATTGAGCTTGAACCGTTTGATTCAGTGATTTCAGATACAACACGAACTGAGTATGGGTATTCTTCCATGTTAGGCATAACACCTAAAACACCACGCTTAGCAAGACGGCCATGACCGATTTCACGACGACCAGGATTACCAACACGACCTGTTTCGTTAACACTGTATGGAGGGAAGTTGTAATGCATCATGAAGGCATCTTTAGTTGAACCTTCTAACGCGTCAATAATTTGTGCATCACGGTTTGTACCCAGTGTAGTCACAACCAAGGCTTGAGTTTCGCCACGTGTAAACAAGGCTGAACCATGTGTACGTGGTAATACACCTACGCGTACATCAATCGCACGAACTGTTGCTGTATCACGACCATCAATACGCGGGTGACCATCGATAATGCGACCACGAACCACTTTCTTTTCAAGTGAACCAAATGCACCAGAAATCTCTTCAGCAGTTGGACCATCGTCAGTCGCTAGTTTTTCGATTGTTGCTTGACGTACTTCATCAATCTTAGAGTAACGCGCTAGCTTTTCGGCAATTTGGTAAGCTTCAGTTATACCATCAGTTGCGATACTAGCCACGGATGCAGCAAGCGCTTCGTTTGTTGCAGGTGCTGTCCATTCCCATTTTTCAGTGCCAACTTCAGCAGCGAATTCAGCAATAGCATCAATGACAACTTGCATTTTTTCATGACCGAACATCACTGCGCCGAGCATTACGTCTTCTGATAAACAGTTAGCTTCAGACTCAACCATCAGTACTGCGCTATCTGTACCGGCAACAACCAAATTAAGATCAGAAGTTTTCAGTGCTTCAAAGCCTGGGTTAAGAAGGTATTCACCGTCTTTGTAACCAACGCGTGCTGCGCCGATTGGACCATTGAATGGTGCACCTGAAATAGCTAGTGCAGCCGACGTACCAATCAGTGCGGGAATGTCAGGATCAATATCTGGGTTTAAAGAAATAACCGCTGCGATAACTTGTACTTCGTTCTTGAAACCTTTCGGGAACAAGGGGCGAATCGGACGATCAATCAGACGTGATGTTAGTGTTTCTTTTTCACTTGGACGGCCTTCACGACGGAAGAAGCCACCAGGAATTTTACCAGCAGCGTAGGTACGCTCTTGGTAGTTCACAGTGAGAGGGAAAAAGTCGCGACCTTCAGCTGCGGTTTTTTGTGCAACTGCGGTAACTAATAATACAGTGTCATCAACACTGATCATGACGGCACCACTTGCCTGACGTGCTATTTCACCCGTTTCTAGGGTGACAGTATGATCGCCATACTGAAACGATTTCTTGATCGAAGCCACAAGGGAATCCTTACGTGTAGAGTTTTAAAAATGTTTTCTTATTTACGCAGACCAAGGCTGGCAATAAGTTCACGGTAACGTGTTACGTCTTTACCTTTCAGGTAATCAAGCAACTTGCGACGCTTGTTAACCATTCTTAGCAAACCTTGACGTGAATGATGATCGTGAATGTGTTCTTTGAAGTGTCCAGACAAATCATTGATGCGTGCGGACAAAATAGCTACTTGCACTTCCGGAGAACCGGTGTCGCTGTCGCTACGCTTATGGTCAGAAACTAGCTGACCTTTTTGTTCAGTACTGATACTCATTTAATACTCCTGATCCGGCCCCATGCAGGATTTTCGAAGGCGCGTATTTTAAACCGCAACTACTCAATAAACAAGGAAAAAATCAGCTTTCAGCCGTTTCTGTTGGGATATTTAGTAGTCGTTTTGGCGTGACACGGCCATCATCTAGAATTTGCCCTACGCCAATGAAGTTTGTTTCTTCTGCAAACAGGCTAACCAAGCCTGATGTGGGCGCGTGAGGCACGGTGACAGCCTGTCCCTGACGCAGGTAATACGCCGCATCGGGTGATAATCTGACCTCAGGCCACTCTATTAAGGCACTTTCTATGGGTTTAACAAAACTATTGAGTTTTTCACGGTCGTTCTGCTCTGCATCGATAAGTGTGTCCATGCTGACCATGTCTTGCTCTGTAAACACGCCTAATGCCGTACGTCTAAGATCGCTGGCATGCGCCCCACAGCCCAATTCAGCACCTATATCCTCAAGAAGCGTACGGATATAAGTGCCTTTGGAGCAAACAATATCAACCGTAAAGGTCGTTTCGGTCATATTGAGCAAGGTAATGGAGTGAATGCTAATAGGACGCGCCTCTCGTTCGATCACAATACCTTGCCGAGCCAGCTTATAAAGTGGCTCACCCTCATGTTTCAGCGCCGAATACATGGGGGGAATTTGCATAATTTCGCCCGTGAACTGGGCTAATATAAATTCTAGTTGCGCTTTATCAAATGCGGGAACCGGCTTTTCGTCAAGAATATCACCTTCCCGATCGCCGGTAGCCGTCGTCACACCCAGTTGTGCAGTGGCGCGATAGTGCTTGTCTGTATTGACAATATAAGTAGCGAGTTTAGTAGCTTCACCAAAACAAATCGCCAATAAACCGGTTGCAAGCGGATCTAAGGTACCCGTATGGCCGGCCTTTTTAGCAAATAAGAGATTTTTAACCGTTTGTAAGGCCTTGTTAGAGGTCATTCCGAGTGGTTTGTCTAACAACAAGACACCATTCACATTCCTGCCACGATTAGCACTACGACGTCTACCCACGAAAATTAATCTTCGTCGTGTCGATCGTTTTTAACAGCATCATGAATCAATTTTGCCATAGACATGCCCTTTTCAAGTGACTCATCATATTTGAATTTGAGCTCAGGAACTATTCTAAGACGCATTGCTTTGCCGAGTTCACGGCGCAAAAAGCCATTGGCTTTGTGTAACACTTTGAGAATTTCTTTGTGACTGTGTTTATCTGTCAAGCTAGTCACAAAGACAGTGGCATAAGCCAGATCACGCGTCACCTCAACGGCAGAAACACTTAAAAGATTTAAGCGTGGATCCTGCATATCACGTTGTATCAGTTGCGCGAGTTCACGCTGGATCTGATCGGCGACTCGTTCGCTACGCGAAAATTCTCTAGCCATGCCTTACAGCTTACGCTCAACCAAAATACGTTCATAAACTTCAATCTGATCACCCGGTTTAACGTCATTGTAATTCTTAACGCCAATTCCACATTCAGTACCAGATTTAACCGACTCGACATCGTCTTTGTGTCGACGTAATGATTCGAGTTCACCTTCGTAAACAACCACATCATCACGCAATACACGAATTGGGTTGGTACGCTTGATGGTACCTTCGGTCACCATACAACCTGCAATTGCACCGAGTTTAGATGAACGGAACACATCGCGCACTTCGGCAAGACCAATAATTTCGTCTTTGTAAATAGGTTTAAGCATACCCAAGACCGAACTTTTCACTTCATCAATCGCGTCGTAAATAATGCTGTAATAATGTAAGTCGACTTCTTCATCTGCGATCATTTTCTTTGCAGTGGCATCGGCACGTACATTAAAACCAATCATAATAGCTGAGGATGCAACCGCTAACTGAACGTCAGACTCATTAATACCACC
This sequence comes from uncultured Granulosicoccaceae bacterium, assembly GCA_964542925.1. Taxonomy (GTDB): domain Bacteria; phylum Pseudomonadota; class Gammaproteobacteria; order AKS1; family AKS1; genus Sulfuriflexus. The sequence goes on from CAZIWG010000003.1 coordinate 44,899, forward strand.
TACACCACTCGATACAATATTCACACGTACTTCGTCATTTGAAATGTCACGCAGTGCCTCACCTAATGCTTCAGCAGAACCATGTACGTCGGCTTTAAGGACAATGTTAAGTGAATCAACATTACCGCCTTCCATTTGCGAGAACATGTTTTCAAGTTTAGCCGCTTGTTGACGAGCCATCTTGGTATCACGCTGCTTAGTACCACGGAACTGCGCTACTTCACGTGCTTTACGCTCACTATCTACAACAATCATTTCATCACCGGCACCTGGTGTGCCAGATAAACCTAAAATCTCAACCGGAATAGATGGTCCAGCAGATTCAATAACCTTGCCATTTTCATCCATCATGGCACGAACACGACCGAACTCAGAACCACATAAAACAATGTCGCTCTTTTTAAGTGTACCGTTTTGAATCAAGATACTGGCAACCGTACCGCGACCTTTATCTAGTCGTGCTTCAATCACCACACCGGATGCTTTTGAATCAACAACGGCTTTCAGCTCGAGTAATTCAGCCTGCAGTAAGATGGCATCAAGTAACTCAGGAACACCTTCACCAGTATGCGCAGAAACTTTCATAAACATCACATCGCCGCCGTACTCTTCAGGTACCACTTCTTCAGCAACCAATTCATTCGTAACTTTGGCAGGATCAGCTTCAGGTTTATCAATTTTATTAATTGCAATAATCATGGGAACACCGGAAGCACGCGCATGTTGAATCGCTTCTTTGGTTTGTGGCATCACACCATCTTCTGCCGCAACCACAATCACAACAATATCGGTTGCTTTAGCACCACGCGCACGCATTGCCGTAAAGGCTGCATGGCCGGGTGTATCAAGGAAGGTAATCATGCCTTTATCTGTATCAACATGATAAGCACCAATATGCTGAGTAATACCACCCGCCTCGCCTTCAGCTACATTGGCTTTGCGAATATAATCAAGTAATGATGTCTTACCGTGATCAACATGACCCATAATCGTCACAACCGGTGCGCGACTTACTTCATTACCTGTCAGTTCTTCATGCAAAGAAAGCACTTCATCTTCCGCTACACTTTCAGCCATCATCTTCGGCGTGTGACCCATTTCTTCAACCACAATTGCAGCTGTTTCTTGGTCTAGCATTTGATTAATCGTCACCATGCTACCCATGCCCATCATAACTTTGATCACTTCACCGGCTTTGACCTTCATCTTTTGGGCAAGTTCACCAACAGTAATAGTTTGTGGGATTTGCACATCATGAACGATAGGCGCTGTTGGCATTTCAAAGCCATGTTCTTCTGAACCACCCGTTGAAATAGGACGACGTTTACCCTTAGTGCGTTTTCTACGACGACCTGATTTATCACCAGCGACATGTAATTCTTTACGGCCGTACTTAGTGCTACCTGAAGATTTTTCTTTATCTTTGGCGCGACCTTTTGCTTTACGAGGATCACCTGTGGGTTTCTTTTCTGGTTCTGCGCTAGTTTTAGTTTTCTTCTCTCCACTCGCTTTAGCTTCCACATCAGATTTTAACTTCTCTGCTGCTTCTTTTTCAGCTTGAACGCGTGCCGCTTCATCTTCTTCGGCTTGTTTCGCTTCCGCTTCTTGCTTCGCTTTCGCTTCGTCTATGACGCGCTGCTCAGCTTCTTGCTTCAAACGAGCCTCTTCTTCAACACGCACCTGTTCTTCACGTACTTTTTCTTCTTCTGCCTGAACCACACCACGTTTTACATAAGTACGCTTTTTCCGTACTTCAACATTAACCGTTTTCCTCTTCGCGCCACTACCAACACTTAGTTCACTGACTGTACGGCGTTTCAAGGTGATCTTTTTCGGCTCAGCGCTTACCATTTCTTCTTTTACTGCCTCTTTGCCGTGTGACTGGCGCAAATGACCAAGCAATTTGGTTTTATCCTTATCAGAAATTTCTGAAGCTGCATCTTTGGCAGACAGACCGGCATCGACGATCTGTGCGAGTAATCTCTCAACTGAGATTCCTACAACTTCTGCTAACTGTTTTACTGTTACGTCAGACATTCATCACTACTCTTATAAGTTGTCTTGTTATTAACCTTGGTTTTCTTCTTCAGCAAACCATGGTTCACGTGCTTTCATAATTAACTGTGCGGCACGCTCATCATCAAGCCCATCAATATCTACAATCTCGTCAACAGATTGTTCAGCCAGATCTTCCATGGTGATAATGCCCTTGGCTGCCATCTTATGTGCTAACTGTTCATCCATGCCTTCCATGTTAAGCAGATCATCGGCTGGTTTATCATCACCTAATAATTCTTCAGAAGCGATTGCCTTAGTGAGCAATACATCTTTCGCTCGATTACGCAGCTCTTCAACCATATCTTCATCAAATTCTTCAATCTCGATCATCTCTTCAATCGGCACGTAAGCAACTTCTTCAAGTGAAGTAAAGCCTTCTTGAACAAGAATGACAGCAATTTCTTCATCCACATCCATTTGTTCCATGAATAGTTTTTGAACTTTATCGGCTTCTGAATCGCTCTTTTCTTCCGCTTGCGCTTCAGACATCACATTCAGTTCCCAACCCGTCAATTCACTCGCAAGGCGTACATTTTGACCACCACGACCAATCGCTAACGACAATTGATCCTCTGCAACGGCGATATCCATCATGTGTGAGTCTTCATCAATCACAATCGATGCCACTTCTGCGGGTGACATGGCATTAATTACATACTGCGCCGGATTTTCATCCCACAAAATAATGTCAACTCGTTCGCCAGCGATTTCACTTGATACTGCTTGTACGCGTGAACCACGCATACCGACACAAGCACCGACGGGGTCAATGCGTTGGTCATTACTTTTTACTGCAATTTTGGCACGCAAACCCGTATCACGCGCTGCACCTAAAATTTCAATTAACTCGTCGCCAACTTCAGGTACTTCAAGTTTAAATAGTTCAATCAAGAACTCAGGGCTAACACGGCTAATAAATAATTGTGGCCCACGTACTTCAGAACTCACTTCATACAGGTAACCGCGTATCCGATCACCTGAACGAATCGGTTCACGTGGAATCATATCTTCACGTGAAATTAAACCTTCAGCATTATTGCCGAGATCAATAATGACATTGCCACGCTCAACACGTTTCACGATACCCGTGACTAATTCACCAACGCGATCTTGGTAGGCTTCAACAACCTGCGCTCGTTCCGCCTCACGTACTTTTTGCATAATCACTTGCTTAGCCGTTTGCGCTGCAATACGACCAAAGGCTTCTGATTCCATTGGTTCAGAAATGACATCGCCAACTTGCACATCGGGATCGCGTAATATCGCTTCTTCGTAGGTCAAAACAGAATCACGTGTTTCTGGATCGAAATCCATGATGTCAATCACGTCCCAAGTTCGGAACGTATCGTATTCACCCGTTTCGCGATCAATTTCAACGCGCACACCAATTTCGCCTTCGCTTTTGTGACGTTTCTTTGTGGCTGTTGCTAATGCTGCTTCAATCGCACCAAAAATAACGTCTTTCTCAACGCCCTTCTCATTTGATACTGCATCAACAACCATTAATATTTCTTTCGACATATCCTCGCCTCTACCATTCCGGTTTCAGTTTCGCCTTATCTATATCCGCTAATGAAAGCAAAACACTTTCATCGTTTTCTAAATTCAGTGACAACTTGTTATCTTCAACACCCGCAAGCTGCCCTACAAATTTTCGTTGTCCGTCTATCGGGGTATGCATACGTATTTCTGCACGCTCACCGGTAAACCGTTCGTAATGCTGAGCCGTAAATAACGGTCGCTCAAGCCCTGGTGATGATACTTCCAAGGTGTACTGCCCCGATAACGGTTCTTCAACATCCAGCACGCCACTAATTTGATGGCTAGCTTTCTGACAATCTTCTACATCGACACCCGTTGGGCTATCAATATATATCCTTAGTATGGAGTGCTTACCCTGAGCCGTGTACTCGACACCAACCAACTCATAACCCAGCGCATCCAGTGATGGCTCAATCATTGCCGCTATTTTGACTGTCTGTTGACCCATTTCATTCCTTCCGGAAACAAAAAATGGGCGCAAGGCCCACTCCAAAAACCGCTTTCTAACCACAAATACCGTGAAAGCGCGCTGATTATAGCCCCGAGGACGGTAAAACGCTAGTACTTCATGGGTTTACTGGGTATTTTCTGGCTATTTCACGTAAGACAGAAGAATTGTTCTAAATAAATAGCCGCGATTTTACTCAAAATCAGCATAATTCCTTTAATATCAATGAGTAATTAAAAAAATATCACCTCAATATAAAAGACATCTCGATAGAGAAGCTTTAAGATCATCTAGTTAAGATGATTCAAGCAGTATTTATTATCGTGGCCGAATCAGGTATGTCGTTTATACTGCGGTAGTGTTGTAAAGTCATGCGTACACCATCACTAAAAGAAGTGAACTTGGGTAATTGAATTAATCCCCTAAGTTTACTGATATCAGAAATATAATCTCCTGTTTCCACCTGCCTGTAATCATCAGGCCATGGTACATTGTTTATTGTAACGTCCTTAACTTGACTGGCAATCGTTGCAGCAGCTTCAGATAAACTTATACCGCTACTCCCACCTAGATTGAATATCTGATTCAGACATTTTCGAGTTGCAGTTGCAGTAAGAATTGCAGAGACAGTATCATTTATATAGATATAATCACGTTTCTGATCACCTTTCCCGAAAATAGAAATTTCACGGCCTTCCGCTGCATATTGAATGAATCTATTAATAATTCCGTATCCGCTAGACTCTACTTTTTGATGAGGGCCATATGGGTTAGATATTCTAAAAATCATGTAATCAAGTTTTCCTACCTGAGAAAATAGTCGCAGATAATTTTCAACTGTAATCTTATTGACCGCATACATGCTCATTGGTAGTAAAGGATGAGATTCATCAACAGGAAGATAATCAGGTTTCCCATATACCAGACGGGTACTTGAAAAAACAATTAGTGGCTGCGTCATCGTTTTAGAACATTCGTGAATCAATCTCATATGTATTCGACATTCTGCATCAAGACTATCTTCAGGGCTCCGATTGCTCTCTACTGAAGAAGAAACACCCGCAAAATTAAATATAATATCCTGATTTTTTATCGCTTCACGTAATAGTGAAGTATCACCAATGTCACCATGAAATACCCGATGCAATTCACCACCAGCACGAGGTCGTTTACGGCGACTAATTATTGAAACTATTGCACCTAACTGCTGAAGGGCATGTATTGTGTTAACGCCCAGAAAACCATCTGCACCAGTGACTAGCACTCTCATATCCTTAAAGTGCTCAGATACTAGTTTGTTTTCTGTAACCCAGAAGCTATTAAGTTTGGTATTAACCATATGCATAAACCATCGATTCTCAGTTAAATCTATTTACCATCTTTCCCAAGTATTACAACTACCCATGGATTTATTGGAGATCCTCGCAGAAATTTAAACACTGTTCGTGATACGAGCCAAAATGAAAATCTGACAGGAAGTCCAAACAGATACCCTAATAAATTATGCTTACTGCGAATAAACCCCCAATAATTTTCAACAGGCAGAGAATCAGAATAATTACACCCTGCTTCAAAAAACATATTTTTATAATCACCAATTGATAATAAAAATGGATCAGTTGGCCTAGATGGGCGAATTTTATAACTCCCTTCATCACGCCCATGAAATATGTCGAAAGGGAAATAACGATTTGGACTACTGACAATAATTCGACCATCAGGCTTTAGTACACGCGTCATTTCTTTGGCAAGTGCCAAGCGATCTTCTTTATACGTTTCAGAGACGATAAAACTATCTCCAACGACACCAACATGTGGAAAAACACAACCACAATAAACCGCGTCAAACGACTCATCATCAAAGGGTAAATGTAACCCATTTGCCATCAATAATCGCTCGTGATAAGAACGTCTTGGCCATACGTCAGTTCTATTACCATTATCAATCCCGATACAGTTATAACCATCATCCGTAAGCAAATCAATATCAACACCCGTTCCACATCCAACTGAAAGCAGCCGTTTAGGCGAATTGGATTTTGGCCATATTTTATTAAATAACGGAATCCAGTAATTATTAGTCAGATCTTCGTTTGAACGCTCTTCATACAACATTAAGCTTTCATCTGTCTCATCTTCAAAACGACCTCCAACAACTAGATCTCTAAACCCTAATGTAATATTAAAATCCTCATTGCAATCAAGACATTTAATAACGGTTGTTTCTTCCTCTAGCCGTCCATGACAACAAGGGCATACAAGTTCAACTGGGCATGGCATTAATGTCTTGATAGTTTCATTCACTGATTCAGTCCCTATATTCATACTATTCCTATATTTCCAAGATTAATAATTTAACTAAACTTATTCGATGCCAACAAGAGCAGTGCTCGCGTAAACAACGTACTTGCAGCAAACCACCGACGCATACTAATTAAACCAAGGTTATAATGTTCGCAATAACAACGATATGCGCCTTGATGGAAATCAATAATGTGCCATTTCCTTACTTTATATGGTCGCTTCCCGCTACCTTTGCCTTCATAATGAATGATTTTTGATTGCGGGTGCAAATATACAGATTTACCGATTTTCCTAATCCGATCACAAAAAATTGCTTCGTGCCAGTAATAATAATCTTCAGCAAAACCTCCTATCGTATGGAAATCATCTTTACGAACCATTAATGCAGCGGCAGATACCCAATCTGCGGAAAAAGGAATGCCTTTATTCACCTTATCACGATACAAATAATCGCTGAGAACCTTCACATTTGGTAATAATTTACTCAAGTAGGAACGCCTGCCAAGAATTGCATTTAAAGGTGTAGGAAAACGTCGGCCTGACCATTGATCAGTCATATCAGTATTCAATAATCTGCTACCAACGACGCCTATCTCTGATGACTTATCAAGGTAATCGACTAGCATGGCAATAGCATCATCAATAACTATCGTATCGTCATTCAAAAAATAATAATAACGGCTATTAGAAATATCTGCGCCCTGATTCGCTGCTTTACAAAAACCATAATTACCGGGGTTCTCAATCAACCGCACTTCAGGAAAATCTTTCTTACACATTGCTATTGAGTCATCAGATGAATCATTATCGACATAAATAATCTCGTATGATTTATCCAGCCAATTTGCCTTATTTAATGATTCAATACATTCACGAATAAAATCTGAAGCATTTAATCCAACAAGTATTATTGAAATATCATTTTGTTCTGATGTGTGCATAATTCTTGTACATCCCTGTATTATTTTCTTTTAAATAATTAATTGCTATCTGATGCATAACCCAAGTCAGCCCTGCAACTAACCACCACCCTTTTAATGGAAAATGAAAAACATCTACCTGTAATCCATAAACAATTACTGCCAACATAGTTATCTGCACCGAAACCATAAACCAATACATTTCATGTGTATTTTCTCCCTCCTTAAATACTTGTGCAGCCTTATAACTATACGACAATATTAGCAGAATAAATGCCATATAAAAAAGCCAACCAAATATACCGACCTCAATAAATGTCTGGAGATAGTCATTATGTACCGAGGTTTTAACTCCACCAATATCTTTAGTGATATATTTTGGAATCGTCAATTCATCGCCAGTACCAATACCGGTAAAAAAATTATCTCCAGCTACTTCCAAACCCACTTTCCAATACTCTAAGCGAATCTGCAAAGTACTTGAACGTTCCAAGCTATAATTTGAAGGGTCAAGAATTCGCTCATACACTGAAGACGGCATAAAAGGTAATATCATAAGCGAGACACTGAGCATGATCATAAGAACTTTAGGTGACATATGATACAAGCGCCGGTGTGCTGCATATATCAAGACTAAGCCAGCCAATATAATTGCTGCGCGTGTATTCGCAAGAAAAATGTTATACAAAATAATCAACAGCCCACTAAAAATTAAATAACGTCCTATTTTTGATCTTTCAAAGCGTAAAAAAAATAGCATAAAAGGGAGCGTCATTATAAGATTAATTCCATACACTGCGGCATGAGATGTGGGCCCAATAGCTCGCTTAACATCACTTAGTGCGGCCCATTCAGCATTATCAGAATGTACGGTGCTAAACCTGGAATCGCTAATACCAATCTGTGAATCAGAAAGCGAACTGCCACCAAAGTGCCAATCATAAATGGTATAAGTGCCTATCAACACAGATGATAGCAACCAAATAGCAACAGCCGTTTTAGCTGTTTTCCAATTATTGACAATATTTATTACTAAAAAAAAGAATACTATATTACCGAGAATGGCGGCGCTTCCTTGTAGCCCACCGTGTTCATCAATAGCATAAAACATCGTCAGGACTGTCACTCCCCAATACAAAGTGTATAAAGAAAATGCAACACCAAACCTCAGTTGATGTTTCTTTATAGCCGCATGAAGCAATAAACTTCCCAACGCCATAACGCCGATAATTCTCATTAGAGAAATAGTATAATCACTAGTGTCTTCGGTTAAACGACCTATTCGTTCCATTGGAATCACGGCAGCTGTCATTAAAAAACCCAGCATAGGTGAACGCAAAATAAGTATCGCTATAACAACACCAGCGGCCAGTACTAAGGTTGCAAGAGGAGAAGTACTGCTCGCAATAAATGCAATTAATGCTCCACCACCAATACCTACCGCCAGAATAATGAGGACTTGCTGAGTACGGGGTAAATTAAGGGCGTACATTCTTAAAGACCCCCCCACCTTCCGTGCCCGCATAAACTATGTTTGAATCAATTTCATCTATCTCAATACTAGTAATATTTTTATTAAACAAACCTGTATTTAATACAGACCAGTTGTCTCCACCATCTTCAGAAATAAAAACACCACCAAGCGAGGTTCCGGCGTATATGGTGTTAGGAACAATAGGATTAACTGCCATAGTAAGTACAAACAGATTACTCAAACCATTATTCTTTTGCTGCCATGTGACACCACCATCGACACTCTTCAACACACCTAATCCACCACTACCTATATAGACGATGTTTGAATTAGTTGGATCGTACTTAGCTACCAGTGAAAAAGGCCTTATGAGTGATTTATTTATGGCCGTCGACCAGCTTTGACCACTATCTGTTGTCGTAACAATTCCGCTACCAAGGCTTCCTGCTAAAACAGTATTTGCCTGCGTACCTGCAATTAAATTTCTTATAGGTGAAATCCCGACACTAATTGATGTAGGTAACCATGTCTGTGCCGCATCCGTGCTCTTATAGACCTCACCTGTACTCGTACCAGCATATATAATATTACTGTTTCCAGTATCAATAAGCATACTGGCTACCGCTGTCCCTGTACCGATACCAGAATTTACAGCTTGCCATGTCATTGCATTATCAGTTGACTTAAAAATACCATTTTCAGTAACCGCATAAAGTCTACCAACAATACCTGCATCAACAACAACCCGATTAACAAAAGACGATGTAAGTCCATTGCTGAATGCTTCCCAGGAGAGATTAGTTGTATTTAGACGGTAAACACCAGGATTACTAGTGACCGAATCAAATACGCTAGCAAATACATTATTGTTATTATCAATCGTAACCGATGTTACAACGAGACTAGCCAGTCCACTGTTTATCTGTCCCCAATTAACGCCATTGTCTGTACTTCGATATATACCTGAACCATCTGTCACAACAAAAATATCACCATTAGTTACATTAATTGTAATATCGGTAAATTGATGACCAAACGTACCTGCTTTCAATATTTCTACCCAGCTATTACCATCATCAGTACTTTTATAAAGCGTGCTGTCCTCAAGCCCCAAGAACAAATTCTTGCTAACAGGATCCATGGCAAGTGATATTGCATTCGCTGCTGGCAGCTCTGCTGAACGGCTAACCCAAGTCATTCCAGAATCAGTGCTTTTTAGAATACCTGTGCCAGCTTCAGCGCCAAGGTAAAGGATATCCGCATTTGTTGGATCAGTAATTAACGAGTGAACATAGGCTGTTTGTTGGCCGGGTAAAGACCAGTTCACGCCTTTATCTGTGCTTCGCATTATGCCGGAAGAGGTCGAAACAATAACATTGGATGGATTTGTTATAGAAACCTCAAGGTCAAAAATTTCACCACCGTTAGTACTAGCCACATGTTCCCAGTTATCACCTCCATCCTGTGTACGAAATACTCCATTTGCCAGTGAACCTACATACATATTAAATGGATTTATTCGATCGACACCCAGACCACGAACAAACAACGTCATACCATTGCTACTACTGCCCCAACTAGTTCCTGAATCAATAGTTTTGTATATGCCTTTCTTATCTGTACCTGCATACAATATCTGTGTATTCCCAGGGTTCAGTGCTATAGCCGTATTTCCATTTGTTGGAACGCTAACACTATTTGGTAACCAACTATTTCCACCATCTGTGCTTTTATAAACACCATTTAATTCAACTGAAGCATAAATAACCTGACTATTGGTATTATCTATACTCAAGCTAAGTACATTAGCATCAGGCAAACCGGTTGAGTTCGATAGCCAATTGGCGGCACCATCAGTAGTTTTGTAAACAACACCTACCCCACCAGCGTAGACAGTATCTGGCATCGATGGATCAAGTGTAACTGCAAAAATATAGCCATTATCAATACCCGAAGATGACTTTTGCCATTCTATAGCTCCCGAGACGCTTTTATAAACACCACCTCCAGCTGTCCCTAAATACATAATCCACGGTAATGATGGATTCAAGTCAACAGCTAGAACAGGCTCCGCTACACCCGTGTTGGCAGCAAACCATTCAACCCCGCTATTATTGGAAACATACAGCCCTCCCCCTGAAGTAACTGCATAATGATTACCCCAAGGCGCAATTTTAAGTGCTGAGACATTTTCATCCGGTAATGATTCTGACAACAGGTATACCGTATTGCCACCATCAATGGTGGTATATATTTGGCCACCGGCAGCACCAAAATAAGCTACTTTATTGAGTACCGGATCCGGAGCAACACTGAAAACAAGTTGAGGCAATCCTGCTACTGTACCCTTTACCCAGCTATCACCATCATCTTGGCTGACAAATAGCCCCGAACTTGTGCCTGCATATAAAGTCCTAGGTAACGTTGTTGACTGCTCAATAGAAAATATTCTATTAGGAACCAGCCCATTAGTTTTTTGCAACCAAGTCGCTCCCCAGTCTATACTTTTCCATACGCCTGTCTTCTCTGCACCAGCAAATAATGTACCAATATCAGATGGATGGGTTTCAAGAGAAAATATGGAATCATTCAGGTTATCATCCTCAACCCAAACCTGTTGACCTGTTCCAGTTGCGAAAAAATCTGATGTATATTCGACACCTGAATCGGCACCCGCATACAGAACTGAAGTGTTTCCTACAGGCATACTTGTTAATGCACCAACAAACATATTCTGCAGACCATCGTTAGCGGGAAACCAGGTCGCCCCATTATCTATCGTCGCAAAAATAGTACCACTAGTTATCGCTGCATGAAAAATACTTGCCGATTCATCGATGAGCAGTCGTCTCGTTGGCGCATCTAACCACTTAATCCAACTATTAAAACCCTCTGCTGTCTGGCTTCGAAATATTCCAACATCTGTTGCTGCAAACAATTCACCCGTAACAGGTTGTTGAACAACTTCATAGTAAACTGCATCAGGAATATCGTAACTGATATCATCCCAAGTATCTGTAGCAATATTGAGAAGATAATATCCATCACTCATCGTGGCATAAAGCTTGAAACCATTGCTGTTATAACTATTAAAACGGGTGACTTCACCTATGCCCAACCCTGCATCGTATACTTGCCAAGTGACTCCACTATCCGTACTCCTAAATACCTTTTCTGTTGGTGTTGCTGCATAAACAGTGCCAGGCTGTCCGGGATGAAATGCAAAATCATGCACGCCAAACTGAATACCGATACCAGCCACTGCCCAACTATTGCCAGCATCTGTACTGCGATAAATTATTCCTGTGGTAGCTGCTAAAAGATTATTCTCGTTAAATGGATCAATCGAAATAACACTAATATTCAGATCGCTAAGACCTATGTTGGCAGTATTCCAGGAAATCCCATGATCTGTCGACTTGTATATCCCCTCACCAAATGTTGCTACATATATTGTATCTGGGTTAGCTACACCTATTGAAATATCAAACACAGCCGCTTCAGAAAATGGTCCATTAATATGAGCCCACGAAACGCCATAGTCGATACTTTTGTAGATGCCACCAAAATATGTTCCAAGAAACATTTCACCTGCAACAGTTGGATGCCTAATAGATGAAAAAACTGTGCCTCCATTTGGACCATAAGGTTCCCAAGGTGAATCAGTTACCGCAGAAAGACCTTGTGAAAAAAACAACAGCACCAGAGTGAAATATATTTTTATTTGAATCATTTGGTGTGTCATTATAAATCTCCCTTTAGATATTACTTCATCAATAATTTTACTTATCAATACGAAACTCACCAATATAATTCAAACCCTCGATAGATGTAATATCTCGAGGTTTTCTAACAAGGTTACCAAAATACTCCAATATAATAGCGAGACCTATTCCTAACAAAAGCCCTAGTGGTATTGAAATCCCAATAATAAGAAGCTTTCTAGGATAAACAGGTTCGGCTACCACGTAAGGTTTCTCCAAAATTGTTATATTCGAAACTCTCCTCAGATCCATTTCATCTGAAATTCGTGCTTCTTCTCGACGCTTTTCGTATATAAAATAACTTTCTTCAGCAACTTTGTGCTCACGATTAACAGAGGATAATTTCTCATCAGCATGGTTTAAACTATCTAATTTTATTTTTAACGATGACGCTTGAGTTCTGAGCCTGTTGATTTTCGTATTAAGTGTACGTAACAATACGTTTTCGAGAGCAACAATTTCTTTATCAAGATTCAAGATAGGCTTGGAATCTAATTTGTAGCTCCGAATAAGCTTAATCCGTTCCAATCTTAATATTGTAATACGTTTTTTTATTGTTTCAATCGATAAAACTGTTGATGTAGATGCAGCGACAGGATCTCCCATCTCACTCTTGTCATCGAATTTTACGGGGTCTTCAGAATCACTAATATTCAACAACTTTATTTCGTTCTTAAGGTTTTGTATTTCACTATACAACTTGTGCAACCTCTTCAGCACAATTGTACTTTCATCCTTAACGGAACTAACATTAAGATTGCTTTTTAAAGATTCCCTGTCTTCCTCAATAGCATTAAGACTATCGCGATATTTTTCAGCTTGTGTGTCAAAAAAGTTTTTAATATCTGGATTGCGTCTAACTTCTATGTGTTTTTGTAGATAACGTGACAAATACTTTTCAATAATAATAACTGCCATCGACGGATCAGGCGACCTCAGACTAATATTAATTACATCTGAACGCTTTGCTCTGTCAATGACTATCACTCTTTGCAAAGACCTGATTAATTTATCTTTATTCGATATTTCTTTTTTAAGATTCAAAGCTATTAGTAAATTAACGATCTGTTCTTTACCCCAATGAGCAATTTTTTTTGTGTGATATTTTATTAACTTGAATATACCTTCAGGCTTCGCTGGCTCAGATAAGAGCACATCTACTCCAATTTCATCAACCACATAGTTTATTAATTCTCTGGAACGAAGTAATTGAATTTCTGAATTGATATCTTCTTCACGAACGCCTGTTGTATAAACACTCGATATCTGAAGTGCATCAGGCACTTCTGTGTTCTCACGTCCAAGCTTAACCAATAGGCTAGACTGTGCTTCATACAGTTCTGTCATCAATTGAAGGCTGACATAAGCACTTAAGATGGTGATGACCATCACAACAATGATCATCTTCCTATAGAACATCAACACATGAAAAAGGTCTTCCCAGGTCTCAGTATGTTGTTTTAGTTCATCGATATTTAAAAAACTCATATTTACGACTTCCCTTCCCGCTTTAATACTATTATCGATCTATTGAAAAATATCCCGAATAAGTTAGATATGGTTCAATAAATGCTTAGCGCCCCCTTTACTGACACTACAATATTAAACGCTTTTAAGCTCTGACACCATCTATAATTTTCATTTAAGCCTATGTTTTTAATGTATTTTTATCAAAATCAAACATACACTTAAATATTGTCTGGTATTACGGTAACTCACGAGGCGTAGCAACATCTGTGTCAAATGCAGAATCCCACTTCATCCCCTCCTCGGTAATTGGGGTGGTGACTCTCGTATAAGGCAATACCACTATCTGAACAATGACTGCTTTGACAAGTCTTGAAATCCCACCGACCCAAGCCGCACCCACAGCACCGTATTCTGGTATATATTTCATATACAGCAACAGCAGGATAGGAAAAGTGATTAAATCAAGCCACAAAATAAAACGGGGCTTAACAAACATAATAAACGAAACAGTCGCAGGGAAAATAGCCATACTAGCCAACGTTCCCATAAATAAACCTAACATTACATCCATCGAAGCCATAAAAGAAGGTGGCAACAATAATGGAGCGATAAACTGTAGTGCAAACAACAATACAAGGTAACCACTAATAGCTGTTAACCATAAAATACTCTGAATTTTTTTATAAAACAGAAAAAAATCACCTGCCACATATAAAGGCATAATCTTAGGGCTAATAATAATCGCTAGATATATACCAAAGAGTTCTGGAATCATCGCATAAACATAACCACCAGCAAAAATACCTACGTCAGTAAGATTTCTAAGACCCGTTAATAAGAAAATATCCATCCTGCTTATCGCCGCAGCAATCATGAATGTAATCAAGTACCATTTTATGTAGCCAAATAATTCTCCAAATACACTTAGCTGCCCTGCAAATGAGCCGAGAAGCTGTTTGTGATTCAATGCAAGTCCAATCACAAAAGCCACGCCAGGTCCAAATACAAAAAACAATAATATATTTTCAGGCGTTACTTTAGAAAGCAATATTAATGATGCAATTCCTCCATATTTAATAGCAATATGAATAAAATCTAACTTTCCATACATTAGGAATTTTTCATCTACCTGCAGGTGGACAAGTACGCTTCGGAACATCAGAACGAAAATAGCCGCGACAAAAGTAATAAAAAATGCATCCATATATTTGACACTATCGAAAAGAAACAGATTTATAGCATTGGCATAAAATATAACTATGCTGAATACCAATAGTGACAAAAACAACTTAAACGAGAGTGCTGCTTTCTCGATATTGATGGAACGTATATGGTTCGTTGAACGATAAAGTGGTGATAGGCGCAATACACCCATATCAATAGCAGATCCGATAATAGCATCTGTCAGTAATATGGCTGATACACACAAGGTATACACACCAAATTCTTCAATACTTAGATAACGAAGAAGAACTATATTAAATAACAAGGTTAGAGAACCGGCTAACACCTTAGGCAATGCTATATAAGCAAAGTCAATAAACCCTTTTTTCAACATATCGCATCCCTACATGGTGACGTTGTATATTTATTTAACCATGCATGGTCAAGAAACCGTACAATTCATACACCCAGTTTTAATTAGAGTTAGTGTTAAACTTAGTTTCTGAATGTAACTGGTATGTAAATGACAATCCCAAGTTACGATATATTGGCACAATATTATTGAAGTACTGCTTAAAGAAATCGGATATCTTGCCTATTTCAGTTTGAGGCACATAAACAATATCAAATGGTTCAAGAAATATATCTGTAGCCGGATTCATCTTAAAAATACCATCTTGATTACAGCCATCACAGGAATTACTAGATGCATTGACTGCTACTAAACCGACATGATCACGCAGGTTAAGTGTAATAAATTGGGGAGTACTGGTTCCACTATTACGAAGAATCACTATATTTCTTCGTTCTGCATCATGATCAAAACCACCGGCTTGCAAAATAGCCTGAAGAGCTGTCATGTTACCACTAATTATCAGCGCACCAGGTTTACTAACTTCTCCACCAATATAGACTTTCTGCTCTGAAAAACTTCGAACAATAACTGCGACCTCGGGACGACGTAATATTCCTACATATTTTTTTACTAATACTTTACGAAGTTTACCTGGTACTAATCCTACTGCATGCACCTCACCAATCAATTGTAATGAGATTTTTCCATCTGGTCGTATAACAACTGATTCATTTAATTCCTTGTTATAAAAAAACTTAATATCAATTTTATCTCCTACCTGCAAATAATAGGGATGAATAATTGGCTGAGCAGACAACTTTACAGATTCATTAACATATTTTCTCGAATCAGGTGCAGTATTAAGCGGAACAGTATGCTGCATACAGCCGATAAGCAGCATAGATGTAATAACTAAAAGTATGATACGTATTTTCATATCAGTTAAATTATCCGTATTAAACCTGATGTTTAGAATTCATTCCGCCAACACCATTTTGTTATAAATCACAAAATATCTTCCCCGACAAATACCCGTTCGGAAAAAAGTGCCTCTTAACATATGTGAACTTACACAAGAAGATTAGACCTTCCCCCAAGATGTTTAAGGATATATTAGTAAAACCTTAAAATCAATCTAATAATCTAACATAACAAATTGTTTTTATAGATTATTTCCTTAGAACAGCAATTTGGTAACTAACGCTAAATAATCCATTTTCGGAACCTAAATTGGTTTATTATGTCTGAGCAATATAGATACTAAAATGCAACAATAAGTCTATACATTCCAGGAAAATACAAAAACAAAGGATTGATACAGATATGAAAAAGAGATTGATTTCCACTACTTGCTTTCTTCTTATCTCAAGTGTTTTGTATATGTTTCAGTTAATTCTGAATCCATACAGTAATCAAGCACAAGCATCGTCAAACCCCGAGACTCCTGTGATTGCTTCGCCCTACTATGGCTTTACACCCTTTCCATACGATACGACCCCGTCAGCAATTCGTAATACACAAATGATTATTGAAAAAAATTCAGACTTATATGCTATTCATCTTGACGAGTGTCTTCCATGGCGTCAGATGCTTGATAATGCCCCCTTCCCTAGATATAAGCAAAATGATTGGGATGGGATAAAATACAACATACCTAATGGGCATAAAGTTTATGTTGCACTGGCTTTTCTTGGTACCGATCGAGAAACACTGGCACCAACCTGCGGCCAAGAAAGAGATCAATTTGAGTCTCTACCATCTCCTCTTCGCAGTACCAGTTTCAAGGACCAGCACGTTAAAAGTGCATACCTAAACTATGTTAGAAAAGCTATTAGACAATTCAACCCTGATTTTCTCAATCTCGGAATTGAGCTAGAAGGTCTTGCTCATCGTTTCCCCTCTCGCTGGAGAGAGTTCGAGGATCTGTTTTTTTATATTCGAGATACCATAAAAAAAGAAAACCCAAATATAAAAATCGGAATATCACTTGGCTTACAACCACTTCTTGATCCTGCTGTTGCAGCCCGAGTCAAATCCGTTGTTGAAGGTAGCGACTATTTCGGGTTGAGCTTTTATCCTTACGCATCGTCATTTCATGAAAAGCTAGGTGCACCTGCACTAAACCAGGGAACTGCAAGCTGGATCAAGCCGCTAGAGTGGGCACGCAACTTCACAAACAAACCCATTGCAATATGTGAAACTGGCTATACAACCAAAGACATCCACATACGAAAATATGATCTGCATATGAAAGGTAGCACACAAGAGCAAGCCGACTATGTGCGAGACTTATTGACCATATCAAAAAGAGATAATTATATGTTCGTCGTATGGTTTTTAGCTATAGATTACGACAAGCTCTACCAGAAAATGCCTCAAAATGATGAAACAGAAATTAATCTTTTATGGCGTAACATTGGCCTTCTAGACGGTAATACCCAGCCAAAACCTGCGTGGAATATATGGAAGCAATACAAAACTCTGGGTAAATCTGAAGCTAAAACAACTTCAAGCCAACGCAGACAAACAGCTGCCCCCCAAGCTGCTCCAGTAATTACTCAAGAATCTCGCCATGTAGTGGAATCCAGTGGCATAAAAATCGGTTTCTCGCAGAATAATGAGTTACCTGCCTGTGCGTCAGGAACAAATGTAAATATTTCTACATCTGACACACCCAGCAAAAATATGTCATCAATGCAATGGAAATATCAGAGCACTGGAGATTGGCAATGGTGTGTAAAACAGATAAATACAGGACGCGTAACTGGCACTGATAAATTGAAATTCTGGGTGCGTGCAAATACTGCTCGACAATTTTTCATCACACTTAAAGAAGATAACGGCGAAGCATTCACTAAAAACTTTAGTGTATCAACAAACTGGTCACTAAAAACACTCGATCTAAAAAAACTCACAGCAGATCGGGGAGAAGTACAAGATAACAAATTAGATACCAGTAAAATTACATCCATGATTATTTCCGACCCAACCTCAAGCGATGACGAACTGACCCTGTTAATTTCAGACATGACGTTTACAAAATCGAATAATAATACAGTGTCACTGCATAACCGTTCTATTCAACTTGAGTTTAATTCTGACAAAGATTTATTTAATTGTGGTTCGGGAAGCAGCCCAAAGATTGTCGCAAGCCTGCCAGGCACTGATGGAAAATCGATGCAGTGGGAGATTCATTACAATGGTAAGTGGCAGTGGTGTCTAAAACAATTAGACAGAGGAAAGCTTGCCGGGACGCATAAAATTGGATTCAAAATCCGTAGTAACCGCGATGGCCCTATTTTTGTCAATCTCACAGAAGATAGCGGCGAGGCATTCTATGCCATAATAGATACAAATACTGTATGGAAAGATGTAGAACTAAAGCTTGATTCATTGACTCTAGATAATGGAAAAAAGAGAAACAATAAAATTGAACCCGATGATCTAATAGAAATTATGTTTGCAGACCCCGAAGGGCCCAATAACAATAGTGGAGAACGAAAAGTCTGGATATCAGATCTAAGGTTCATGTGATTCACTCAGTTACTATTACATGACTGCATAACATATGTGTCATATACATGAGAGCGACCAGACAAACTCTCAAACACAACATGCTTATCGAATGCTAATGGTGACGTGTGTTTAAAACAATCCTGCATATCTGCGTACGCTACAGGTTCACTAATAACTTCTAGTGGCCAACCGATAATAAGCAAACCATTTTCAATTAAAATTCTATAAACTGACTGTATTGTATTGGTAACAGTTTCTTTTTCGTTGATACCATAACCAAAGACACCATTTGCAATGACAACATCGAAAGAATTAACCGGAAAGTGCTTTTCAAGTTCTTGCGCATCACAGACAACATGATGTCCCGGTTCACCCCATTTAGCTATTTCCGGGTTAATGTCCATCGTCCAATATTCTGTACCTGTACCAGCAAAAACATCACTATAGTGAGTAGTAAATGAATCAACACCGATGAAAAGGATCTTTTTAACCCCTGCTTCCTTCAATGCTGGAAGAATTTCATTCATCATATACACTCTGTCCGGTAATTTTGATACCATACGTTTAAAAATAACGCCACGTATCAAACTTAGGATGCTTCTAGGAACAACCTTTTTAACGTAAGGAACAAAAGGTAGCAGGCGAACAATAATTTCGAAAAATAATTTTCTTAACATATAATTCCTTTTAAGCTTTATAGTTAGTTAAATTAAATACTGTACTAACACTGAGTATAACATCCTGTAATTAAGGACCATCTATATGGATATTGGAATATTCCTGGTTATGGCTGGGCGTGAAGCTGGGGGCCCTGAAACCTATGAAACATCCCTGGTTCGTCATTTGGCGATGCTTGATGGTGAGACAAACTATCACATTTACTGTCTTGACAAAAATGCACCTGCATCGCTCAACATCCAACAAGACAATATAAATATACATACATTTGCGATTAAATCTCGCTGGATCAACATACCACTTAGCTTACCACTGGCAATGTATCGTGATGGTATAAAGCTAATGCATAATACTTTCATCCCCCCCCCTTTTTCACCAAAGGATTACGTCTTTACCATGCACAGCTCTGTACATTTTGTACACCCTGAATTCTATCCGACAATAATACGCTTACGTCTAAACTCATCAATTAAAAAAGGTATTAACAAGGCAAAAAATATCATCTGCGTATCTAACAATGTCAAGGACCTTACTGCTGAATATTATGGTGTATCCCTCGATAGACTATCAGTAATTTACCATGGTGTTGATCCTATATACAAGCCATTAAACTCTGATAAAACATCTTTACATTTGAGTGAATACTACAAAATAAATGATCCATATATATTAGTCGTTGGAAAAATACAAAAAAATAAAAATATCATTCGTATCCTTGAAGCTTTCTATAAATTAAAAAAAGATTCAAATATTCATCCTCAACTTAAACTGGTACTGGCGGGGAAACGCACATGGACCTCAGAAGGTATCGATGAAACCATCTTAAAATATAAACTACAGAATGATATTATCGAATTAGGACATATACCACAGAATGAGCTTCCTATACTGTATAACGGTGCTCAACTTCTTGCCTTCCCAACCTTATGGGAAGGTTTTGGACTACCTGCCCTAGAAAGCATGGCATGTGGAACACCTGTTGTTACATCAAATAATTCCTGTATGCCTGAAATAGCCAGTGGTGCAGCAATACTAACTGATCCATATAACACTGACAGTCTCGCTTCCGGGATGTATAAAGTCTTAACTGACCAAAATACCGCATTAACACTTCGAGAAGCTGGACTAAAACGTGCTGCAAATTTCACTTGGGAAAAAACTGCGCAACAAACACTAGCAGTCTACCAAAAAGTATACAGCGGATAGAAACGTGGAAATCGTTATATTATCTCCCCACCTAGATGATGCCGCTCTAAGCTGCAGTGATCATATTCATAGATGGAATACTGCCGGTCATAACACTACAGTTGTGAGCATATTCAGCTCTTTCAATACCCCTGTTGTATCAGATTACCTAAATCATTTTATGGAAACATCAGGGATCGCCTCTGTTCATGAACTAGAAAAACTAAGAAAACAGGAAGATATTAATGCTATGAAACTAATGGGATGTCATATGACACACCTAGACTTTATTGATGCAGGGTATCGCCAATTTAACGGTATTACTATATATCCTGATTACAAAGAACTGTGCCCATTCACACTACCCCAAAAAGAAAATATTACGATGACTGAAGTCTCTAATCGACTATCAGAATATAAAGAAGCAGATATCATTCTTGTACCACTAGGTATTGGCGGGCATGTGGATCACATAATAACAAGAGTTGCAGCAGAAAAAATGGGGATAGACAATAAGCTTGCATATTACATCGATTTTCCATACGCCTTAAATCCACTAAAGTGGCGTGTAAATCATATTAAAAGTCTCTTTTCGTATTCATGTTCTCTTTACTGGATAAGTATATTCAAACGTAGAATTCTTGAATGTTACCCTTCACAAATACCTTATTTGTTTAAAATGAAACCACAATATCCTGAAATCATCCTATTCAAATATAAAAATATAAAATCGCAATTCATGATGTAGCGACAATCTAGTACTTAATAGTAACTGCGTATTGGGTAAACCCGCATTAATGTAAGTCAACCAATTATTAAATCTCTCATTCATGATATATGCCTAATACCATTCCGGGAAAATAGGGGCGTAAAGAAAATTTGGCCGATATACAAAAAGATTCTCTTAAACTTCTCTGAGCTGTGGCACCCCAAGTTCTCGCTGTTGTCTATGAAACCAGCTCTTTTAAAATATCCACAAATAAACCACAAGAAAAGGTTCTACATAAATAACACGATTTTCTGGGACAAAATGGTATGCAACATACTGCGATACTGTCCATACATTATCCTAAAATTGTGCACCTAGATAATAAATCGTTTTACCTTGCAACATACTCATTTCAAGCTACCCATTTTTCATCATTTGGCCATACAGCGATCCAACATAACCAACTGCTGTTTCAAGTGAATAGTCATTCTCAATGAAATAACGCGCATCTCGCCCTAGTCGATTTTGCAAAGACTGATCACCAATAACATTACTAACCGCCTCAATAAATCCTTCGTCATCATCGGGTGGCACTAATATACCTGTCTTATTATTATGAATTACTTCAGATAAGCCGCCAACATCAGAGACAACAATAGGTATACCCGATGCCATACCTTCACATATTGCCAGTGGGACGCCTTCCAAATAAGATGGATGAACCTGAATATCAACTTGGGCTACCAATTTTGGCAAATCAGGCACAAAACCTAGAAAATCAACTTTTTCATTAAGTCCTAATTCAGCACATAGTGATTTAAGTTTATCCTCAAGTGGGCCAACACCTGCAATCCATAACCGTGTATTTGGGTAACGCTCATTAATTATTTTAAAAGCCTGTAATAAAAAATCCTGACGTTTTACCGGGTAAAAACGTGCAATATTACACAACACGATCTCATCATCAGACACACCCCTCTCCGCACGTAATTGTGTACGCTCAATAGTCGTTAATTCAACTCGGTGTGTTTCAAATCCACATATAAGAAGAGGTGTTTTCGCCTCATCTATCCCACGCTCAATACTACCGATACGTGTTCTTTCACAATGAGCAGAAACAACATCAAATAATCGAAACAAATATTTCTGAATCACCTGAAATACAGCAACAGGCCAACCTTTTTCTCCCCACACATACATTGTTGTAAGAAGCTTTACACCTGCTATACGTGCAGCAAATAAACCAACAAATTCAGCATAAAAATTATGCGTATGAAGAATGTCAATATTATGCCTGCGTATTAATTTAATTAATGCTCGCGTTGAACTTATCACGGGTTTATGACGCCCCCATGGTATCTTGCTTATGCTAATACCATTCCTTTTTGCAGCCTCAACAAATGGCTCTTCAGAATTTCCCGGATTTGCGAAACATACTAAGTGAATTTTATAGCGCGAATTGTCAATTTTTTTTAACCAATTAATCAAAGCTGTTTCTATCCCACCATATGCCATGGTATGAATAAGATGCATAACCCTAATTGGTTTTTCTGAAACAGGTGTAACTATTTTGTCCTCGGCAATATTATTATTCATTATTAGTCACAATTACTGACACCTAAAACTGTTGCCTCGAGCCACTCAATCTGGAACCCAAGTTGCCGAATTTCGTATATAACGTTTGAAGACTAAATTTCGGTTTATCAGGCTCGTATTCATGCTTACTCAGGATGACACCCATAATTTTACTGTTAACACTACCAAGTATTCTTTTCATTTCCCCAACTTCTTGCTTACTTCTGACTCCATTAGAAACGACAATAATAGTGCTATCAGCATGACTGGCAATCACGGGAGCATCGGGTGCTTCCAGAATCGGCGGCGCATCAACCAATATATAACGGTACCGGGAACGCAATTCATTAAATGTATTGCCACATTTATCAGATAGTAAAAGAGACAAGAAATTTACGACAACATCACCGGATGTCAGTAATGATAGATATGGTATTTCAGTTGTTGAAATTGCTTCACCAAGTGTACATTTATCTGATAATACGTCAGATAATCCTGGCACCTGTTCAACACTGAAATATTTATGTAGAGATGGTGCGCGCAGATTTGCATCGACAATAAGAACTTTATCCTGACTCATCAACGATAGTGATACTGCAATTTGCCTAACAATAGTACTGTTTCCTTCAAACCTACGGCCACTTACAAAAGCCATCACTTTCTCTTCTTCAGTAAGGCTAGCCTTAAATCTTGCTGCCAACCGTATAGCATCATCAGAAATAGGTAAGTGGTTATCTTTGTATTGAGTAAGAATACTGAGTAACTGTTCTGCAGTAAGTATACCCATTTCCTCCATAACTAAACCAATGAGAGCATTCTTCTCACCACGTGACATCCTTGACTGCTGTTCATTTAACGCAATCTGAATCTGATCAGATGTTGCATAGCCTAATCTTACTGCTACTACACCAAGCGGTTCGGTAGATTTCATATTAAATCCTATTGTAAATACTTAAAGTTTCTGCGTAATGTTTCTGTTTACCAAACATTACTTCTTATTAACAATAACAGGAAATTCTTTATAACTATTTTTACTTGGATGCTGCAGGAAAATATCACATCCATCACATACTGATCTGACATGATCTTCCAATACCTTACTGGAAAAAAGTGAACGTGCTGATTGATAGACTGGACTATTCCATAACTGACGCACATTGATCTCAGAACTATTAAGATTTACAAAGTCGTTTTTCTCTCGATATACTTCACAACATGGTGATACTCCACCATCAGCATTCACAACCATAGAACGGTATAAATAGAAACATGGACTTGGCCGCGAGTCCTGCCCATATTTCTGTTCTTCATGTGTACTTTCCACCTTACCTTTAACCTTTTCTGGAAACCATTTATCAGCTAATTCTTTTCTATTTTTAAAATCATAGGGCATACCAACAGGTATGAATCGCATCACATCAACACCCATTTTATCTGCAATCTTCTGAGCATCTGAAACCTGATGCTCATTCTGTTTCATAACAATAAATTGCCACTCAACAACGGGGATCTTTTGACCTCTGAGATTTCGGCGGCGAATAATCTCAGACATATTATGCATAACACGTTCATATGAGCCACGTACACGATATTGCCCATAAGCTTCCTGACTAGTACCGTCTAACGAAACAACAAGATACTCAAGCCCGCAATCCAATAGATTATCAATACCTTCTGAATTAAGTGTAGCCAGATTTGAGCTCAGGTTAGTGCCTACATTCTTATTTGATGCATATTCAATCATTTTATAAGAGTCCTTATTTAATAATGACTCCCCCCAATTATGCATATACGCTTCAAATAGGTAAGGTGATAACGGATCAAAATATTTCTTAAATGATTCAAACGACATCATACTTTGCTCTCGACCAAGGTCTTTTACACCGGTTGGGCATAACGGGCAACGGAGATTACAATAATTACAAGGATCGATAATCAGGATATATGGAAAACTTTTCAACTCTATACATCGACGTTTACGCTCTAACTCTGCACGTACAAGATTACTCCATTTGGATATAGAACCATGTTGAATTACAGAACGAAGATGGCGACTATTTCGAGTATATTGAGGTATCTTTTTTAAAAATCGTTCTACTACAGACATCATCTTACCTTTATGCTTATTTTCATCCTGCCTTAACGGCTGAAGAACTATTTATTTCTGATATGTAATCAATGGTTCGATGTAAACCAGCACACAAATCAACTTCCGGACTCCAATCCAACAAATTTTTTGCTTCCTGATTATCACAAAAACTACGTTTCATATCTGTTGGACGCATTTTCTGTTCATCTATTACTACTGGAATATTACTAGCCATCAAATGAGTAACTTCTTTGGCAAGTGATTCAACTGTCCGCTCATGACCACCACCAATGCTTATTACGTGCCCATTAATTTCTTTAGCATTCGCCGCAGCAAGTAGATAAACAGCGACGGCATCATCGATATATAAAGGATCACGAGTCTGGCCTCCTCCCATAAGTCTTACCTCAGATTTTCCGTCAAGAACTGACTCTGTCACATAATTTATTAGATTAAATGGTTGACCAGGACCATAAATCAAGGTTGGTCGAACTGACACAATATTTATTCCATACAAGATTTTATAAAGCTTACACATTTGCCATGCAGTAG
Organism: uncultured Granulosicoccaceae bacterium; assembly: GCA_964542925.1. Classification (GTDB taxonomy): domain Bacteria; phylum Pseudomonadota; class Gammaproteobacteria; order AKS1; family AKS1; genus Sulfuriflexus. The sequence continues at coordinate 70,702 of CAZIWG010000003.1, forward strand.
ACTTACTAATAGCATATGAGCCAAGTGGTTCATCAACCATCGCTTCTCGATAGGGGACTGCACAATCACCATAGTCTTTAGTACTATCACCAAAGACAAGTACTTTACAACCACTTTGGCGCATCCCTTCCAGTACATTAACTGTACCAATAATATTACTGGAGATAGCATGGCAAATCTGCTGATGAGACTCCATGCCATCAGGATGTGCGGCAAGATGTATAACAATGTCAGGAGGAAACTGATTTAAAACACTAATCGTATCATCCGCATTTTCAAGATTACAACCAACATATCTACATTTGGGTTTATCAACTAATCCCATCGGAATTACTCGATCCAGGGCTGTAATATTTGCCCCCATGGCAAGCATGTGCTCCACAACATGTCGACCAATAAACCCACAGGCTCCTGTCACGAGCACGTTGCTATGTTGGTATATCGTTATCAATGACTCAGAATATTTCATAATTATTTACCTGAGTTAACTAACCAGTTATTTAAAATGCACCATCACCTAGCAATACTTGCTTCAGAGTCTGGTACAATATTTTCAGATCATAGGTAAATGATCGGTTACGTATATATTCAAGATCTAGTTCAACAGTATCGTAAAATCCAAGACGCCCACGACCTGACACCTGAGCAAGTCCCGTTACACCAGGGCGAACCGAGAATTTTTTAAGCATCTCGCCCTTGTAATATGGCAACATTTCCGGAATCTCGGGGCGAGGACCAACCAATGCCATATCACCAGTAATTACATTCCAAAAATTTGGTAGTTCATCCAGACTGATCTTACGTAGCCACTCACCCTGTGGTGTAACCCGTGGATCATTTTCAACTTTGAATTTTAATTCCTGCATATCCTGCGGAGTATATTGATAGGTATACAATTCAGGAAAACGCTCACGAGCGTCAACATACATAGTGCGAAATTTAATAAATGGAAATAACTTGCGGCCTAAACCCACTCTACTTTGTCGAAATAAAACAGCCCCTGAAGTGCCAAATTTTATAATGACAGCAGTGAAAAACATTACGGGCAAACTAATTAAAAGAGCAATACTTGCAAAGACAACTTCGAAGACCCGTGTCCGAAATTCAATCTTGATGCGATTATTTTGAAATTTATCTGTTGCATTAATGATATAAGTATCTACATCAGCATTCGTACTGACTTGCACTGTATCGACTAATTCTTCAACCCCTTTTTTATCGATCTCTTTAGCCGTATTAGTTTCGAGTAACATATTCTCTCCTTAACTCTAAAATCTTCCGTAGCTTTACTAAATGACTACTTAATCACCAAATCAATTAGGCTTCCTAATTTAAGACAAGATGGCAATTCCCCCAAATTCAAACTAGTACTTTTGTATTACAAACAAACCTAACAACATAAAATAGAGCAAACCCCAAGCTAATGCCCTTATTTTACAGATGCACTGCAGTTAGGTTATCAACAAGATAACTCAACAACAAAGACATCTTCCTTCCAGTATATTGACGTAAGAAACGTACAGCGAAAACCCAATAAAATTTGGCAAATAAGATAGATATGAAAAAAGTAACGCCACATGCGTACCACTTTTAGTAAGTACTATCCTTTGCGTATTTCCCCGATGCGTTCCACACACCTATATATCGTTACTATTATTTTTTTTATGAACGACTATAACTAAACTCTACCAGTAGTTATGAAGGATCACAAACAAAATCTATCTTAATATTCACATATTACTTAACTAATTTACTGGGATATTCTACTAAAGTTGAGCTTAATCTGAGCCTACCGTTTAGCCCCAAAATAACAACACTACTTTTACTCTACAGTTCGTAGATTTCCATTAATTATGCTCATCTACATACAACATTAGCCTCGGCACCAACCCATCTTATTTTCTGACAACCTTCTCATAAAACTAGCACCATGCCACTATTAAAATTTCCAGATCAGTGATCAATAATCTCGTGCTTAGCCTCTGCAAAAGAATGGTAGCCAGTTTGCGGTATCCATTCTGATTTTAAACTTTTAAAAAATTGTTCCATCGGTGAAAATAACATCGCCCAACCAATCGGTTTACGCGCAAATAAATCCATAACGATCGCAAGATAAGCCCAACGTTTACCTACCCAGATGTAAGTGACATCACCACACCAAACTTGATTCGGTACATCAATATCAAATTCGCGGTTTAGTCGATTTGGGATCACAATGTGTTCTTATTTGGCCTCCCTGTAGGCATGTTTAGGCTGCTGACAGCTTTTAAGACCACAGGCCGCCTCAAGGTTACCCACACGATAACGGCTCAGCGCCATGCCACGCGTCGTGGCAATATCAGTAATCGTTCGTGCGCCAGCTGAATCATTACTCTCATGAAAGATAGTTTTCACAACGGCCATTTCATTTTTTAATTGTTGAACCCACTTATCCGTCGTCGGCTTGCCGACATTCATCGCCTCAGCCGCCTCACGGATTGAATAACCTTGGTCAACCACCAAATCCATTAGTGTGGGCCAAAAATGGGCCCGATTTGGGCTAAAATGGGCCATAGAAGAAATCGAGCAGGCACAAAAAAACCAGTCTGCGCTAACAGACTGGCTTGATTGATAAAAATTGGTAGCGGGGGCAGGATTCGAACCTACGACCTTCGGGTTATGAGCCCGACGAGCTGCCAGACTGCTCCACCCCGCATCAGTGGTCGGCACTATACATAAGTGGTTAGATAACTACAACTTATCTAAGGACAAATATTTGTTTTTTGCTCAATTAAATTGTTATTAACAGCTATTAAGCTGAATAACTAAAAATAGTGCCCTGCAAAAAGAAAAAGCCGAGCAAAGCCCGGCTTTTCCAACCCTTGGGAGGATTACTTAAGGCTTAATGTAAACATAGCCTTTGTACTGTAATTCAGCTACTTCAGCTACGCCAGAAGGAACGATTTCAGCATTCAAGTTGATCTTATCTTTAGGGATCTTCTTACCGCGTACTGTGTTTGCACAAAGGGCAAATTTAACACCACGGTTAGCAAGTGCTTGGATTTGATCACCGAAAGTATGACCTTTCTTGTCTTTCTTACCGTCTACAACGATGAAACCGCCAGAGCTATGGAAAACCATAACCGCTTTCAAGTTTTTGTCGCCTAGAGCGTTAAGGTGATTCTTCATGTTGCGTAAACCACGGTATCCCCAATTGATGTCATTCATGTGGTAAACAACTTTTTGAGCTTTGTAGCCGTTCTTAGCTGGAGCACGGTTATCAGCGCCACCACCCGATGCACAGCCAGTTAATGCTACTGCTAACACGCCAGCTGCAGCCAGCTTCAAAGTATTTTTAATAATCATTATTTACTTCTCCTCTCTTTATTATATTCTCAAAGCAACAATATTGTCGTTTGCGCAGTACTGATTTAACACTCATCCAAGCCCGATTGCCAGCAACATGGACAAATATTCATATCAATTCATTATTGTAATATTTATCAATAAGTTAAGTATTATTATACGTTTTTCTGTTATTAGCTCGCATTGCAAAAAGCACTGCATTACGCACCATTTATAGCTAATACATTGTAATTTACAATGATTTCACTTACTCCTGAGTACTTCGTTTCAATTTGCGCCAAAGTGTTGTCTTATCTATGCCTAATATTTGGGCAGCGCGGGTCTTTTTACCCTTTGCATGACTCAAAACATGGCTAATATATGCCTGTTCAAGTTCTTCTAAGCTAACAAAGTTGGAGCCAGAAAATAGATCTTCTTTGAACGCCTTTTCACTTCCGTCGTCAGAAGAATCATACGACCAATTAAGCACTGCGTTATCCGCTAAAATAACACAACGCTCAACAACATTACGCAACTCACGTATATTCCCCGACCATGGTGCATCATATAAGCGCCTCATCGAAGCAGAGTCAAATCCTTTAACTTGCCTATCGTAACGGGTGCTAAATTCTTCTACGAAATACTCAACAAAAGAAGGTATATCTTCCCTACGTTGTTCTAAGGTCGGCACATGAATATTAACAACGTTCAAACGATGATAAAAATCATGTCTGAACGTGCCGTCTTCAACCAATTGTTCCAAATTCCGGTTAGTCGCTGCAACAATTCTTAAATCAATCGGTTTAGAGCGTGTTCCGCCAACACGCGTCACATGCTGATCTTCTATCGCTCGCATTAACTTCATTTGCATTGCATCTGAGATGTTACACACTTCATCAAAAAATAACGTACCGCCACTCGCTTGTTCCATTAAACCTTGTTTACGTTGGCTAGCGCCAGTGAAAGCACCTTTCTCATGTCCAAACAGTTCAGATTCGAGTAATGTTTCTGTTAATGCACCACAATCGATGACAACAAAAGGCGCATCTTTACGTGGGCTATAATCATGCAAAGCATGTGCAACCAATTCTTTACCCGTGCCTGAATCACCCGTAATAATAACGTTGCAACTTACCTCCGCTACCTTTTCAATTGAGTTAAATAATGAACGCATAATCGGACTATCACCAATCATACCAAAACGATTTCCAGAACGGCGTAAACGTTTTTTAAGTAACTTGTTTTCTTTCTTCAGTTGCTGCGACTCAATGCAACGTTCAACTGTTAGAGTGAACTCATCAAAATCAAAGGGTTTTTTTATGAAATCAGCAGCGCCACGTTTCATTGCTTCAACGGCATTCTCTACCGAAGAGTGTCCCGTCATGACAAGGATGATGGCTTCTTGATCAATGTCTCTCATTTTAGTTAACAGATCAAAGCCATTCATTTCAGGCATACGTAAATCCGTAACAACCACATCAGCCCCTGATTTAGCAAACTCTGCTAAGCACTCCACTGGTGACTGAAATACACGCATATCAAACCCAGCACTGTCACACTGACGCTGCATCACTTTGCAGGTTATCGGATCATCATCCACAAATAACATTTTTATATTCGATAAGTCCAAATCAATCTCCCCTGAGTTTGACAGTTAGTTCTCAATGCCACCAAAAGGTAAACGTATTTTTACACATGTTCCAGAACCAAGCTCACTTTCTAAGCTTATCTCACCGTCATGTTTTTTTATAATTCCGTAACTCACAGATAATCCCAATCCAGTCCCTTCGCCCTCTGGCTTAGTTGAGAAGAAAGGATTAAATATATGTGACATATTTTTTTCTGCAATGCCTTCACCCTGATCAGAAACTTCAATGACCGCATGCTCGTCATCAGAAAATAATGAAATATTAATTTGACCACCTTCTCTTGATGCATGAATAGCATTCAAAATAATATTCACCAACACTTGTTGTAATTGATCAGGATCACCTTGTATCAACAATCCTTTATCAAGCTTTACATCAAAACTAACCTGTTCTGCTTCAGCACGATGATGCAATAAGTCAATGGTATCCGCTAATAAAACATCCAACGAGAATTGTTCGAAGCGAGGTTCGCTTGCACGAGCAAATTTAAGAATACCCTGTACAATTCGGGCACAACGTGCACCTTCTTCTTGCAAGGTATGTAAATCAGCTTTAATTAATTCGGATTTTTCTTGTTCATCAACAGAGGCTTCGACTAATCGAGCCAGCGACATAATATTCATTAAGGGATTATTAATTTCATGCCCAATACCCGCGGCCATCTGTCCCACTGCTGCAAGCCTATCTGACTGTCTTGCTGCACGTTCTGCTTTATCTCTTTCATTGCGCGTATGTTCCAACGAACCACAAAGATAATTAAAGGCACGACCTACTATCCCGACTTCATCACTACGACCACCATCAGAGTAGCGTGCATTTTCATCTCCATCCGCATAATTTTTAATGGTTTCGGCTAATTCTTGCACAGGTTTAGCAAGTTTGTCTGCCGCCCAACGTGCTATGAGCAAACTCATTAATAACAGCACACCTAACAATAACCAAATTGAATTACGCAAATGTTTTATTGGTGCAAAGACAGTATCGTAGGCTGTTTCTATAACCAACATCCATTTTGAACGCCCATCTTTATAGGGAGAGTATTGAGAATAAAAGTACATTCTTCCATCATCCAATAACATATAACCGGGTTCTTGTTTATCTCGTATATTCTTCCAGTTTTCCTCACCTATATCAGATGAAAAACGAAAGCTAGTGCCTAACTGATTTGAAAAGCGCTGATTATTGTCTTCATGAAATAGGTAAATACCATCACGCGATTTAATCTTTTCATTCACCTCAACAACATAAGCCTTACCATCAAAGCCGCTCATCGCAGACATGACAGTTTCATCAATACGAGTCCCCCACATGTTAATGATTAACAAGCCTTCTAGATCGTATAATTCGTCACGAATAGGCACAGAATAACGCACCATCGACGGACAAAAATCCGCATTGACCTGAACTTGTCCTAATTCAAAATCAGAGACATAAACATCGACTTCATCGTCAATGGCATCCTTAAAGAAAGGTCGCGACGATTGATCGGCAACATAATAGCGACCTTTTTCACGATCAAGTAATTCTGGTTCAATACTGTGACCTTCTTTGACTTTAACTAAGGTTTTACCCGACCAGTCCACATAACGCATAGCTTGAATAGTTCTAACCTTACGTTGGAAATTCACAAAATATTCTTGTAAGGCTTGCGCGCGTTCGTCGTAATGAACATCTTCATTCGCAACGGAGATTAAACTAAATTTTTTGAGGATAGGAACTTCGGCTAAGCCGGCTGCCAAGGACATTTGGCTATTGATGAGAGTATTAAGTTCATCCGCCATATTGCGGAGCTTTTCATGTAACTCTGCGGTAATACGTTTTTCTAAATCATTCTCAATATGATTAACAACGCCAAACTGCAATATCAGCAAGGGAACAAGTGTCATTATCCCTATGATGAAGAATAGCTTTTGGCGTAGCGGCATGCTCGACATCCGAAAAACGTTGCAATATGCATAATACTAACACAATAAATCGGATAACCTAGCTTCTTGGTCATGCAAACATCTGATAACAAAGGATATTAGTAATTGCTAATTATGATTCACAATTTACGGGTGAGGCTAAGGCTTGAAGGATTACGCCATCACTACTCTGTTGTACAAACACCGCTATGCCCAAATTATTTTTATTCCAATCTGACTGTATTTGCATAGTGACTTGTTTAGATAGATTTTTTTCCCCTAAAAAAGAAATAGCAAACATCTTACGAACAACATAGTCATGCTGTAGAGTACGCCCATCATTCTCACCTGCTGTTACATTACTAACGAGGTTGTTCTCATACAAGGCAACAAATAAGGTCGATGAAGCGTCCGTTTTATCCAATAATTCTGATGTGATAGTCGCGGTAATATTCTTATTAGAGCGGGGTTGCCAATTTACTGTTATTTTTGCCGCTGCAGGCCAGCTATTCACTTCATCAAGTAACTGTTTAATATTTTCACCACGCCAATCGCGATAATCACGGCCATTAAAAACCATTTGTGGCGTGTATATTGAACGAAGTCGATTACGCTGTGCAACTTGGCGTTGCCGTTGTGTGTATGCAGCCGCAGAGTAAGGATCCTTCCAACCAATGTAATTCCAATAATCAACATGCAGAGAAAGTGGAATTAATTTATCGGTTCCTATGTCCTGCTTAGTCAGTTGGCTTAACCATTTATCGGCAGGAGGACAACTGCTACAGCCTTCAGATGTATAGAGTTCTAACAATGCTACACGGTTTTTACCACTTTCAACGCGGCATTCTGCGGCATTTAATGTGAGTCCTTGAAGCAATGTAACGGCGAATGTAGCTAGAATAAAAAAATATTTTCCTAGATTCAAAATGAGCCTCCTTGCGCTACGGACACGTAACTTTAAATAATATTAAAGGTTCGATGCCTTACAGACTCAAAGGTTCAATCAGCGGTGAGCTCGATCTAATAGGTGTTTAAGATCATGTCGGTAAATAAAACCAGGCAAAGCAAATATCATAAACAAGAACAGACTTACCCAATAAAACTCCCAATCTTGACTGTGACTGCCACCAGTTGCCTTAATTTCTAAACCAATTGCCACGCCGCCCATAATAAGATACAAAATCAACCATTCAATCAAACGTAACCAAATGGGCTTACCTGACGGTTTAGGAGGAAAAATAAGAAAACTGCGCTCAGTTAACCACGGTAAGTTTGCCGCAATAATACTCGCAATAAGAAGAATTGTAATAAGCATACGTGCAGTATACCAGAATGTTTACCGCTTAAAGAAGCTTAAGCCAATGCCGCAATACAAACCGCTATCAGAGCACCAGGGAATAACCCGGCGAAGAGTACGGCTAATGAATTAGCGCTAAACATGATATTCATTTCAGCCGACACCTCTAGAGGCTCAACATTCTCAGATTCATCAAAAAACATTAACTTGATAACGCGTAGATAGTAGAAAGCACCAATAACGGAGAAGCCAACGGCAACACCAGCTAACCACACCATATCAATATTGATAATAGCTTGTAATACTAACAGTTTCGCATAGAAGCCCACGGTCGGTGGTACACCCGTCATAGAGAACATCAGGATTAACATCATAAATGCAATCCATGGGCTGCGTTTGCTAAGACCTTTTAGGTTATCGAGCTCATCTGCCTCAAAACCTCGCTTGCTTAATATAATAATCAAAGCAAAAGCAGCCATGGCTGTTGCTGCATAGGTGATGATATAAAACATCGACGCTGAATAACCGGCTTTAGTGCCAGCAAGAATGCCGAGTAAAATAAAACCAACATGCGAGATTGTAGAATACGCCAACATACGTTTTAAGTTGGTTTGTGCTAAGGCAATAATATTACCCACGGCTAATGACAATACTGAAAGAATAATCAACATGTCTTGCCAACCGGCATGTAGATCGCCCATGCCTTCTACAAGCAGTCGCATAAATAGAGCGAAGCCGGCAATCTTGGGTGCACTACTAATAAACATCGTCACCGATGTTGGTGCGCCGTGATAAACGTCTGGCACCCACATGTGAAATGGTACAGCACCCAGCTTGAAGGCAAGACCAACAATGACAAATACTAAGCCAAAAATAAGCACGATATCGTTACTGTCTTTGGTTTGAATCGCTTTAGCTAATTCACCTATATCTAAGGTACCGGTTGCACCGTAAAACATCGACATACCGTAGAGCAACATACCTGATGCGATAGCACCAAGAATAAAGTATTTCATTGCCGCTTCAGACGCTTGCATAGATTCACGATGGAAGGCGACCATGGCATACAATGACAATGATAATAATTCCAGACCAAGATAAATGGTCAGGAAATTATGTGCCGACACCATTATCATCATGCCAAGCACACCGAACAAACCTAAAACGTAATACTCACCTTTAAAAATATCACGGTCGATTAAGTAACTACGTGAATACAAAAATACCGAGGCTGTAATTATATAGATAGATGTCTTTAACAACGTCCCCATTGGGTCGCTGACATAAGTACCACTAAATGTGTATGTTGCTTCAGATGGTGCAACATAAAGCGTAATAATCAATGTTCCTAACAATGACAACTGAGCCAAAATATAAGTAAGAACACGATTTTTTTCACTAATGAATAAGTCAGCAACCAATACCACGCAGGCCATCGCAAGAAGAAATATCTCAGGCGATGCGAGTGCAAAATCAGGAATGGTAAAAGAATTTGTCATAACGACCCCGTTACAGCTTTGACTGCGCGATATGCTGCAGTAAATTATCAATAGTTACATGCATTACGTCGACCAATGGATCAGGCCAAACACCCAGTGCCAACACAGCAACGGCAAGCGTGCCAAGAATAAAGAATTCACGCCCTGTTACATCGCTCATTTCAGCGACCTTCTCGTTAGTGATCTTGCCGAATACCACGCGCTTAACCATCCACAATGTGTATGCTGCGCCAAGTATTAATGTTGTCGCTGCAAGGAAAGCAATCCAGAAATTGGCTTTAAAGCTGGCTAAAATCACCATAAACTCTCCCACAAATCCTGATGTACCTGGAAGCCCTGCATTCGACATAGCAAAGAACACCATGAATGCTGCAAAGATAGGCATTGAGTTTACCGCACCACCGTAATCATTAATCATACGACTGTGCATACGGTCATACATGACCCCCACACAAAGGAACATCGCCGCAGAAATAAAACCATGTGACACCATTTGCACCACGCCACCTTCCATTGCCATTGCCGCACCTGAATAACTACCGGTCGACTCAAAAATACTAAAGCTAATAAAAAAGCCAAGTGTCACAAAGCCCATGTGAGCAATAGATGAGTAAGCAATCAATTTTTTCATGTCTTGTTGTGCAAGTGCAACAAAGCCAATGTAAACGACGGCAATCAGCGACAAACCAATCATCAACCAATCAAGCGTATGACTCGCATCAGGTGTAATCGGTAAACTAAATCTTAAGAAACCATAACCACCAATTTTCAACATGATAGCTGCCAGTATCACAGAGCCACCTGTAGGTGCTTCAACGTGTGCATCGGGTAGCCAAGTATGGACAGGCCACATCGGTACTTTCACTGCAAAGGCAAGCAAAAAGGCAATGAAGATCAGAATTTGTTCCTGCATGCCCAGTTTCACATCATGGAAAGCTAAAATGTCAAAACTACCGGCTTGGAAATACAAGTAAATTAACGCCACTAACATGAACACCGAGCCAAGGAAGGTATAGAGGAAAAACTTAATAGTCGCGTAAACACGGTTCGGGCCGCCCCAAATACCGATAATAAGGAACATCGGTATGAGCATGCCTTCCCAGAAGACATAAAATAGAATGGCATCAAGCGAAGCAAATACGCCATTCATCAAACCTTCCATAATCAGGAACGCGGCCATGTATTGAGAGATGCGGAACTTAATAACTTTCCAGCCCGCCAAAATAACCAGTATCACAATAAACGTGGTTAAGATGATCAACGGCATCGAAATACCATCGACACCTAAGGAATAACGAATATTAAATGCTTCAATCCAGCTAACATTCTCAGGGAACTGCATTGCCGCCGTGCCAGTATCAAAACCAGTGTATAAAAAGATACTCAATAAAAAGGTTAATACAGCGAAGATTAATGCTATAGGTCTTGCACCCCATGGGTCACGATCGCCAACAGCCAATACAACCAGACCACCGAATACCGGCAACCAGATAACAAGACTCAATAATGGTAAATCTGCAAACATGCTTGTATCCCTTAGGCCCCCAAAATAAACCAGCTAAGTAGACCCAGCAGGCCTAAAATCATAGCGAATGCATAGTGATATAAATGCCCCGTCTGAATGACGCGCGCTACCCCGGCAAACCAATTTATGGCTGCGGCACTACCATTCACAATTAACCCATCAATAACATTTACATCACCTTGCTTCCAAAGTCCCTTACCTAATAAACGACCACCTGCTGCAAAGCCTTTAATGTAAAGATCATCCATGTAGTATTTATTCTCAAATAACGTATACAAGAAACTGAGTTTTCGTTTTGCTGTATCAGCGATATCAGGACGCTTCATATAAATAAACCATGCGGTAAATAAACCACCCAAGGCTAACCAGAAAGCGGGACCCATAATGCCGTGTTGAATAAAGCCAACAATGCCATGATATTCCTCACCTAACATACCAATAACATTTTTAGATTCACTAAACATAATGGCATCACCAAAGTAATCACCAAATACGACATCACCTAAGAAGTAACCGGCTACAACGGATGGTATCGCTAACAAAATCAACGGCACTGTTACGACAGCTGAACATTCATGTAAGTGCTCACGAGTATGTTCATCCATGCGCTCTTTACCATGGAAAACCAAAAAGAACATGCGGAAACTATAAAGTGCGGTAATAAAGACACCCACTAAAATCGAGTAATAAGCAAAACTATGTACCCATGTTGCGTGGGGTAGTGTTGTGGACATATGCACGGCTTCGATAATAGTATCTTTCGAGAAGAAGCCTGAAAAACCGGGGAAACCAATCAATGCTAATGAACCAATCAATGAAGTGATGTAGGTGATCGGCATGTACTTGCGTAGGCCACCCATCTTGCGCATGTCTTGCTCGTGATGCATCGCAATAATCACCGCACCAGCCGCAAGGAACAATAAGGCTTTAAAGAATGCGTGTGTCATTAAGTGGAAAATAGCGGCTGAGTAAGCCGATGCACCCAATGCAACCGTCATGTAACCCAACTGAGATAAAGTCGAATACGCAACAACACGTTTAATATCGTTTTGAACCAAACCAAGGAATCCCATAAACAAGGCAGTGACCGCACCAATAAACATAATAAAGGTCAATGCAGTTGTTGAGAATTCATAAATCGGTGACATACGTGCCACCATGAAGATACCGGCTGTCACCATCGTTGCCGCATGGATTAACGCTGAAATAGGTGTAGGACCTTCCATCGAATCAGGCAACCATACATGCAGTGGTACTTGTGCTGATTTACCCATTGCACCAACAAATAACAAAATACCCATTACTGTGATCACAGACCAATCCACACCGGGGAATATCTGCATCGTTTCATCAACCAGACTTGGCATTTTTGCAAACACCGTCACGTAATCTAGTGAACCGGTGTACATCATCACTGCTGCAATACCGAGCAAGAAACCAAAATCACCGACACGGTTAACGAGGAATGCTTTTAAATTTGCAAAGATAGCTGTTTCACGTGTGTACCAGAAACCAATCAGTAAGTATGAAACCAAACCTA